>JANNDA010000370.1:0-14982 GCA_031387195.1 Planctomyces sp.
CACCGGGGGGCTGACGCCGCCCCGCTCGCCTTGATTGCTGTTATTGCGGCTCGACTTCGTTGGCAGATACGTGTGAGACGTGCTGAGGAGTCGCTCATCGGGGCATTCCTTCGATTTTGAGAAAAGTCCAAAAGACTTGTACGAAACTTCGCGCGAATTGGCACTATTGAGGTGAATTTGTGAAGGTTATTCACCACCGGCTAATTGCGGAAAACCCTCCGGGTTAATCGGCAGCGTTCAACCTTCGGAAGTTTCCACCCACTTTTCTGACGCACGCACGTTCCCAAAGCCGGTGGGGACATTTTTTACAAACAGCGTTCTTTACTAATCGGGAGAGGCCGATCATGCGACTCACATTACGAACCTTGCTGGCGTATCTCGACGATGTGCTACCTCCCGATCAGGCGAAAGAGTTGGGGCAGAAGCTGGCGGAAAGCAACTATGCCACGGCGCTCGTCGATCGAATCAAAGAAGTGATGCGTCGTCGTCGGCTCGCCGCGCCGGATCTGTTCGGCAAGGCGGCCGGAATCGAACCGAACATGGTTGCCGATTATCTCGACAATGAACTGTCACCGAATGAGATCGCTGATGTCGAGAAAATCTGTCTCGACTCCGACGTGCATTTGGCGGAGGTTGCCGCGTGTCACCAAATCCTGACGTTGGTGTTGGGTGAACCGGTTGATGTCCGAGCGGAAACGCGAGCCCGGATGTATGCGTTAGGGCCGGTGGCCAAAAGCGACATCATCACGGCGAAATCTTCCATCGGGTCGATTTCGATGGGGACCGACCCGCGTCCGGCTCCCGCGTTTGCCGCTACTTTGAATTCACCAGAGAACGATTCGTTCAATCGGACACTGCCTGACTACCTCAAGCCGAAGACGTCATGGCGGCGAACGGGAGTGCTGGTCCTGGCGTTGTTGATCATCGTCGGCTGGTTGGGGCTGCTGATGTATGACCCGACGTTTCGAGGTGTGAAACCCGGAAACCAGCCTTTGGCCGCGAATAATGATGCTGCTGCAATCGATAAGGGGACTGCGAATGACAAAACGCCCCCTGCGAAGATCGCAGCTAACGATGTGAGTCTCGCTGAGAATGTGGCCGTCGTTCCGAAGAAGTCTCCGCTGATTCCGGATGATGATCTGCCGATCGACGAGGCGAATCGCGTCGTCGCAAACAAGCCGAAAGCCAACGTTGTCCCGCGCGAAGCGCCGCTGGATGCAGATGTGGTCGTTGATGTGCCGCCGAAGCGAGTGACTCCCAAACCTGTCGAACCGCCTGTTCCGAATGACGTCGCCGTTGTTCCTGCGATGCCGGCTCGCAAGATTCTGTATCTCTCAAAGGAAGGAGTGCTGCTGCACCTCGACGACGCGAAGAGCGACTTCTTGCCGCTGCCTCGACGAGCCGCGATCAAAGCTCGCGACCGCCTCGCCTGCCCGGAGCCGTTTCGAGCGGACTTCGTGGTCGGGGATGATGAGTGTCAGATCGCGTTGATCGGAGGCACGGTCGTCACGTCGCTCGATCCATCCGACAAAGCTTCGTTCGGTTTCGAGGTCTCGCAAGGAGCGCTGATTTTCGAGGCCAAACGTCTGTCTGAGGCCGGTCAGGACGACGAGAAGAAAAGTCTGTCGATCGCGATCTCGTTGCGCGGACAGGTGCATCTGCTGGAACTGGCGTCCGATGATGCCCTCTGCGGTTTGGACGTGCGCCGCCGCGAGCCAACTCACTTTGAAACCGCACCGGATGCGCCCGGATTTTCGGCCGCGCTGCATGTGGCTCGCGGAACAGTTCGTTGGACGACCGCAGACAGCAAGCCGGTGACTGTTGAGGGACCGGGATTTCATCCCGTGACGGCCGACTCTGCGGCGAATCTCAAGGCGAGCGAAATCGGTCGCCCCAGCCTGATGGTTTTGCCCGATTGGTTGGAACCCGACCCGAAGCGTTATGCCGCCAAACAAAAGCGGCTCTACAACACGACGTTTGAGAAAGAATTTGATCTCGATCAACCGTTGTTGCTGAGCCTCCCAGCCGTCATCAACAACCCTCGACCGGCGTTGTCGGAGTTGGCTGTGAAATGTCTTTCACTGACGGATAGTTATCAGCCATTGGTCAAAGCGCTGCTGAATGCCGACCACCGCGAAGCGCGTCTGGCTGCGATCACTGGCCTGCGGTTGTGGTTGCCGGTCGAACCACAAAACCGGCAACTCTTGAAAGCGGAGATCGCCCGTCATTGGCTCCCCTCCGACGCCGATGCGGTCTATCGGTTGTTGTGGGGGTTCAATCTCGAAGATGCCAAGAACCCAACGACTTCACACATGCTGGTCAACTGGCTGGAGAACGAACAAATCGCGATTCGCGAACTCGCCTTTTGGCATGTGCAGCGACTGACCGGTCTCAAACACGACTACTCGCCGATCAATCCTCCCGGCCAACGCCGAGTCGCCGTCGATCGCTGGAATCTGCATCTCGATAAGAAGGGTGGTACGTTGATCCAAGACTGATGGCAGGTGAGTGGTTTTCTTATCGAGTCAAGGTGGAGATCACTGTTTTTAGCGATGCGATTTTAAGTAGCCATCACGCTCCGCGTGATGAGCCGGTCGCGTCACGAAGCGTTGGGAAGCATCCGGCTCATCACGCGGAGCGTGACGGCTACGTTCCTGCGGCTTCGCCGCGTTAACGCCGCCGAAGCTCGGTCGATGAGTTGTCGCGGCGGAATTCCTGTTCGGGAATTTCCTCGAAGAGGCCACGCAGCGCTACCGGCACTGGAATGTCAGACAGAGTTTGAAACTGCCCGTCATTCAGACGCCCCGCGACCAAGAAATGGCAGCCGTGGGAACGGATCTCGTCGAGCGCGTTGAGCATCTCCTGCTCGCTGCCGTTGTAATACTTTGGCTGCACGATCCGCTCGGCCGTGTCGATGCCAACAACAAAGGTCGTGTTCGGAAATAGCCGCGATTTCTCCACGAAGGTCGGTGCCGTCGTGAGCACCAGCGGTCGATCAGTGAACTGCCGACGGCGAGCGGCAATCGTGAGATAGTCCAACGGTGGCTTATCGACATTCACCACCGACAGCTCAAAAGCGACCGGCCCGCCAATATGCCGATCCGACACGCGAGCCAACTCCAGATGCCCCTCATGCAAGGGATTGAATGAACCCGGCAACAAGCCACGCGGAGCGGTCTCAAACTCAGGCCAGAACGTGGCCGGTCCCCTCGACGGTGGCATCGACCAGAAACACGGTCGAACGCCCGTGCAAAGCATGACCAACGTCGGATCAGCCGTCTCGCTCTCGCGATGAAAAGCATCCTCCGCTTTCGCGTCATAGGGGACTTCGCTGACACCAGGACCAACCACCGGCCCGCTCCACGTCACTCCGCATGCGGATGAGATTTGATCGAGCAACAAATCGGCAACCAGTTGCTCTTCCTGAAGACGATCGCGTAATCCCTTTCCCAACTGATATTCGAGAACTTCAGTACGACTCGCGGTTTGAATGGCGATCCAGACTCGATGATCACCCAGCTTCGCCCGATTGCTGACCAGTGACGCTGTGCAGCCGACACCGACAAGTTTTGCTGTCTCACCACCGAGCTGCCGTCCGCGCCGAAACGCGACCGTCGCCATCGACAGTGCGGTTTCGCGAGCACAAAAGTTTTCCGGCTTCCGCCCCAACCACTGTGTCAGAGCCAGCGGGGCATACGGCACGACTGCCTCCAGCAAGAACGCGGAGGCTCCCGGCACCGTCAACAAATCAGAGATTGCCAAACTTCCGCCGCCAGTCACAGCGATCACCGCTTGATGACCGCTGCGATGCACGGCTGAAATCACATCGGACTTGTTGAGCATGACTGAGCCTTAGGGATGGGCACGAATTAAGTTCCGGAACTGCCGTAAGCCATGTCACCCGAAGCGTCAGCGAGGGCGGTCGCTTTACAACGCGATGAGTTCGGGGTCTCGTGAAGCGCTCGCCCTCGCTCACGCTTCGGGTTAGTTCTGCAATCGGACTTTATCACGCGCTCCTCCGAGACGTCACGCAGACGATCGACTAACTTCACGCATCGTCAATTCACAACGGCCGCTGGCGAAATGTCATGTCGAGAATCACAAAGCTCATTCATTGGTTCGCGCACCACGAACGAATCGTGTTAGCCGGCTGGCTGGTGATTGTCACTGCGGCTTGGGGGTTCATTGAAGTCACGGCGATGGTCTCGCGCGGATCGACGCAAGCATTTGACGATCGGGTGATGCGCGCGATGCGCCGAACGGACGACCCTGCGGTGGCGATTGGACCGGACGCGCTGACGCAGTTCGCTCGCGACATCACGGCGTTGGGAAGCTATTCGACCCTGATCGTGGTGGTGTTGATCAGTGTGCTGTTCCTGTCGGCTGCCAGACAGCGAGTGGCGTTACGCACGTTGGCGGGCGCGTCGGCCAGCGGCTACTTGGCGATGTTGGTTTTGAAGAGTGTGTTTCAGCGACCGCGCCCCGATGTCGTGCCGCATTTGATCGAATCTCACTCGACCAGTTTTCCGAGCGGCCATGCGATGATGTCGGCGGTAATCTATGTGACCCTCGCGTTTCAACTTTTAAGCGTGATCAAACACTGGCAAGTCCGCTTGGCAATCATGCTCACGGCGATCTTGCTGACGACGCTGATCGGGATGAGCCGAATCTTCCTCGGCGTGCATTTTCCGACGGACGTACTCGCTGGCTGGACCGCCGGACTGGTGTGGTCTTTGTTGTGGGTCTTACTGTCGCGCCCCCGGCAATCGTCACGGGGAGATCCCGATTGACGCACTTGGCAGAGGGGAGTACATCGTCAAATGCGGTTCTGCCTAAGGACCGTCCGAACTACAGGGATGTGGTCCGAGGAGAACTGACCGCGCATTCTCCATTCTTTTGCCTCTGGGAGGCCGCGCATGAGTCATGTTCTCCAGCCGAAAGGAAGATATTGTGAGACTGATCGCTGTGTGGCTGTGTCTGCTTGTGGTGGGAATGAATTCCACGCGAGCAGCGGACATGAATCCTGAAACTGCCGCGCCCCTCTCCGTTAAGGTGGAAGATCGCGACGAACCGAAAGGTTCGCTGGTGATCATCGGCGGCTCCGAGCGTTATCGCGATCGGGAGTTGTGGGACACGATCGTCGAACTGGCAGGTGGGAACGGTGCGTCGATCGCCGTGTTTCCGACGGCCAGCGGATCTCCCGTACGGCAAGGCAACAAAGTCATTCAAGCCTTAAAGCGTGCGGGAGCGGAACCGTTTCTGGTCCCAGTCGCCTGGAGAGAGGTGGAACACGAAGTGCGCGATGCGGTCTTCAACGACAGTCTCGTGCAACAGGTCCGCGCGTCCAAGGGAGTGTTTTTTATCGGTGGCTCACAGGACCGGATCGTCGATGCATTGTTGGATGACAACCTGGAAAAAACGCCGATGCTCGAAGCGATTTGGGAAATGTATCGCGAAGGGGGCGTGATCGCGGGAACCAGCGCGGGAGCGGCCATCATGAGCCGTGTGATGTTTCGAGACGCACCATCGCCGATGCAGATCCTGCGCAACGGCGTCACGATGGGAAAAGAAATTGACGATGGCCTGGGCTTTCTCAATAGCCAGTGGTTCGTCGAGCAACACTGTTTGGTTCGCGGCCGATTCGCACGCGCGACCGTCGCGATGTACTCGCAGGGAATTCCCTTCGGGATTGGCGTGGACGAGAACACCGCACTCGTTGTTCGCCGAGGCCATGATGCCACGGTCATCGGTTACAAAGGTGTTTTGATTATGGACATCTCGAATGCGAAGCCTGATCCAAAGGCCGATGGCTTTAGTCTGAAAAACGTCAAACTGTCGTACCTCGATCGAGGTGATTCGATCGATTTGAGAACTCGTCAGGTCACGCCATCGGACGAAAAGATCGACGACATCAAGCTCGATCCCAACTCCGAAAGCTTTGATCCCTATTTCGATCACCGCATGTTTTACACCGACATTCTCGGCAACTGCGCGGTCGCCGATTTACTAGGTCGTCTCATCGATAACAAAGAGAGCGAAGCAATCGGTCTCGCCTTCAGTGGCTTGGATGCTCGCGATCAGCCTTCCGAGGGGTTTGAATTCAAGTTTTATCGCGGCCCGGACAGCCTCGGTTGGTACACCGAAGATTATGGGGGCGAGGACTACACAGTTCTCAACATTCACATGGATGTTCGCTCCATCCGCATCGCCGGGCCGTTGTACGAACACCGTCTCGCAGCCGAAGACAACCGGCGCGAGTCAGAAGATTCAAACGAGCAGAATTGAGCGAGCCGAACTGAGGCCATGCCCACAAAAAGTAACCCGAAGCGTTAGCGAGGGCGGACGCTTCACAAAGCGATGAATTCCGAGTCTCTTGGAGCGCCCGCCCTCGCTCACGCTTCGGGTTACTTTTGCAGCTTCGCCGCGATCATGTCTCGGAAAAGAAAACAGGCGAGCCGCCTGTTCTACGCTTTCTATCGCGACAACCACTGCACGATGCTGTTTGCCTTGGCGGACGCTTCGCCGTTAAACACAGTCGCGGCGTTGAGCGCACCGGAAGATTGCCAACTGGCCTTCGTGACGGCGGGGAGTTCTTTCTCGCCGGCGATGAAGACTTCGCTGGGCGCGCACAGTGCGAGGAGCGCGGGGACGTCGCCGTACTTGACTGCTCCGGGAAGGAACTGCGGATCGTCGAATTCCGTGAGCGACGCGAAGCGGAATCCGGCGGTATCGATCGCCGTGCGATCGATGGCCGGGCCGACGATCGCCTTCACGGCGGCGGCCCACAAACCGGCTTGGCCGACACCGACGAGATGCACTTTCGTGGCTGCGTGATTGTCACCGCGAATAAACGAGATCAGCGTCATGAGGTCATGCACTCGCTGTGCGAACAGCGGGTGGTTGTAGCCATAGGTGAAGCCAGCGAATTGTCGCGACGTGTTGACCTTGCGGTTCCGTAGCGGTGCCGCCGCGCCGGCCGGCATCAACTCGCCCGTGCCGAAGACGTCGCATGTCGCCACACAGAAGCCAGCATCGAGCAGCGATTTGATCTCGTACTTCGGAGTTTCGTCCGCGTTGAAGAGTCCGGCCTTGCCCGACTCCTCGATCCAAATCACCACTTGCTTGTTCCACGTCTTCGGGTGCAAAAACACAATAGGCAGTTGCTCGTTGCGCTTCGGCAGTTGGAGCGTTTCGCCGAAGAAAAAGAAATTGCCGCGATCTTCCTTCTTGAGCTTCGTCCGTTCGATCTCCTTGAACGCGGGGAACTCGCGGCCGATGAGCGTTTTCCAACCAGTGCCGACAACATCACGAAACTTGGCCGCGCTGTTGGCATCGGTTGGCATGAGGGCGGCGAGTTGCTTCGCATCATCTGTGGCCAGCGTCTTTGTCAGCGAGCGTTCAAACTCGTCACCGCTCGGCGGCTTCGGATGCTTGTCATCAAACACGGTCAGCTCGGCTTGAGACAGCGGCTTGAAGTCTCCCTCGATGATCGGATCGTTGAATCCGAGCTTCAGATGTTTGTTGAAGAACGAATACATCGCCGCTCGGCTCGGCTGGTTGTAGTTGTGCGGGAAGTGCAAATAGGCGACGGCCGACACGTTGTCCTTCGCGCCCAACATTTCGTAGAGCTTTCTCAGCTCGGGCATCCCTTTGGTCATGATCTCGACCGTCCAGTCGTTAGCCGCGACCATGCCCAGCGGCTTCGGTGCGAACAGCCCCGCCAGTTCGATGTTGCCCGTGTCGACTCGCAGCAGCGAGCAGTTCTCGCAGGTGCAGCCACCTTGCATCGCAGTGGAAACCATCACTGCCGGAAATTGTGCCGTCACTCGTGAGTCGATCGCGCTGAGCAAAAACGTCTGCGTTCCGCCACCGCTCGCACCGGTCACGCCAATCCGATTCGGATCAACGTCCGGCAAGCTCTGGATGAAATCGAGGGCACAGACTGAATTGAGTGTCTGCAATCCCATCACGCTTTGCAGCCGCAGTTCCGCTTGCGGACTGAAGAGTCCCCAAGCGTCAGCCTGCTCCATGCTGGGTCGGCGTTCGCCATAACGGTGGGCGACTTCAAAACTGATCTGCGTGTTGTCGGCATAGCCGATCATGTCGTAGTGAAAGACAACACAACCCATCCGCGCGAGTTGAATACACCGCGCCTGCAACGGATACCGGCCAGAGAGTTCAAACCGCTCAGCCCCGACGACGATCTGCTGCTTCACCGCTGCCTCGCCCGCGTCGTAAAAGCGACCATTGGCCCAATGCCCGTGAGGACACAACACGCCGGCCAACTTGCCACTCTTCCCCTTAGGCCGAAACAGACTCCCCGTCACGAAGAAGCCTGGAGCACTCTCGAAGGAGACGCGCTCGACAGTGAAGTCGTCCCGATCGACCTTGCCATGAATGACCGGCTTGAGCGCGGCTTTGGTCGGCATCGGCCACAAGCCTTGTGAGATCAGCACCTGCTTACGGACATAGTCGGCTCGCTTGGCCCACTCTTCTTTCGTGGCGGGCACCTCCAACGGAAAGTATCCGTTGAGATCTTTCAGAGCGCCCAACCGTTTGTCCTTCGGTGCTTCGCCATCGGGCAGCACACGCACGTCGGCAAACGCGAGCGAACCGGTCAAACACAACACGAGCACAAGCAACAGGCGGGGCATTGAGAGTCTCCTTCAACTCGGTGGGATCGCGAAGCGTTTGCGGACGCCTCGAAGGACCGGAGATTTGAAGAGACTCGTCGTCAGAACACAAACCATCGGGCGAATGAAAGTAACCCGAAGCGTCAGCGAGGGCGAGCGCTCAGTCGGCGTGGTGGATGACGAAGCGTTTTGGAGCGCTCGCCCTCGCTCACGCTTCGGGTTACATCGGAATTTACTCCAACGGATTGAAGACCAACCCCGTCAGCAGCTTTGGATAAAAGAACGTACTCTTCGGCGGCATCTTTTCGAGCTTACTGGCGATCACTTGAACGTGATCGATTTCCGCCGGTGGAACGAGTACCGCGAGTTGGCAGCTCTTCGCCTGTTGCGCTTCGATGACCTCTTCCAGAATGTGCGGGAACTTGAACGTCGGGTTCGCGTCGGGATATGCCTTCTTCAGGCAATGCTCGACGACCAGCTTGTGGAGCAGTGCGACACCGAGACCGCGCCAGTCGTCGCTCTGATCGGGAGCCAGCATCTGCATCGGACTGGCGTCGGTCACTCGGCCGAAGAGCCACTGACCGTCCTTGATCGTGCCGAATCCGAAGACATCTTGCCCGCCATCCGCGCTGACCATTTCCCAAGCGGCCTGCGCTCCCTCGGCACCCGCTCCGCAATCTTCCAATTGGAAGTTGGCACTTAACGCCGCTTTCAATTCGTCCGCCGTGAGCTCCGGCAAACCGGAAAACAACCGGTGTGTCGGCAGAATCGCGAGGCCCGGATCGCCCATGCCGACAAACATCATCAGCACAAAGTTGGCCGGATGATTGTCGTCGATGTCGTGACCTTGTTCCTTCAACCAGCGAAGGTAGTTGCACGACGTTTCGTAACGGTGATGCCCATCCGCGATGAAGATCGGCTGCGGCTTGAGCGACTCACGCACTTGATTGATCGCATCACGGTCAGTCACCGGCCAGATGCGGTGCTTCACGCCGAGATGATCGGTCGCTTCGAGCGGCGTCAGGCCGACGATCGCCTTCTCCAGAATCGTCTGAGCCTTCGTCTCCGGATCTGGATACAAGCCAAAGACCGGCGACAGATTCATCTTCGTCGCTTTGGTCAGCAATAGCCGATCCGCCTTCGGGCCGGAGAGAGTTTGCTCGTGCGGATAGACGCAGCCTTTGCCGAACTCTTCGAGACGGCAACGGCCCATAAACCCTCGGCGACAATAGGTTCGTCCCTCCCAGGTGAATTCTTGGTGGTAGACGTAAAGTGCATCGTCCGGCTCACGCTGCCACACTCGATCGGCCTGCCATTGCTTCACAAAGCCAGCGGCTCGTTTGTATTTGTCATCCGGCGACGTGTCGCCCGGTTCTTCGCGGTTGAAGTCAACTCGTACGACGTTGCAAGGATGCTTCTTGTAAAGCTCGTTGCGGAAGTTGTTGTCGATCACGTCATACGGCGGAGTGACCACGTCCGAAAGATCGCCAACCTGAGCCAAGTCATATCGCCACGCCCGAAACGGGTTCACATTTGCCATGCTGAAAAAGTTCCTTCAAAGTAATAACGCAGAAGAAATTGACACAAACCCCACCGAGCTTGTCTCGGTGAAAACGGGCCTTTGCACTACGAGTGTTCTCATTTGAGATAACACATTGCGTAGTGCAAAAGCCTGAAAACCACCGAGACAAGCTCGGTGGGGATTGTGTCATTCCGAACCGTGCGATGGATTTCGCTGACTGCTAATTGCAAACGCTCGCCGAGCCTCGGCCACGAAGCGGGCGAGGAGTGTAATGTCCTTCACACCGGGAGACGACTCCACGCCGCTGGCGGTATCGACGCCCCACGGCCGCACGATCCGAATGGCTTCGGCCACGTTATCGGGAGTCAAACCACCCGCCAAAATCAGCGGCGGCCAGTTCGTTTTGTCGTACTTGTTCGCGATCAACTCCCACGGCGCGACCGTGCCCGTTCCACCGAACGAACCTTCAACTTTTGCGTCTAACAAGCAGCCAGCCAACGATACGCTCAGCCGCTGACACTCAGCGACAAACTCCGCAATCGGCTGCAGACTGTCGCCGACGCGAAACGCTTTGAGGAGGCTCCAGTCTGGATGCCGCTCGTGCAGCTCACGCAAGAAGTCCGGAGTCTCATCACCGTGAAGCTGAATCGTGCTGAGGCCGGTTTGTGCGGCGATGGATTCGATTTCCTCCAACGAGTGATTGACGAAGAGGCCGATCGGCGTCGGCACTGCGGGAGAGATCGAAAGTCGCAGAGACGGAGAGACGCCGCCGAGCTGTTTGACAATCTCAGCCGCCTGAGTCGCTGTGACCGAGCGCGGTGACTTGGCGAAGAAATTCAGCCCGATTGCGGATGGCGATTGCTGGGCGACGGCGATTGCCGTCTTGGCATCACTGATACCGCAAATTTTGACCCAGCCAGAAGTGGCGCGAGCCTCAGAATCGTTCATAGAAAATGTCCAATGGCCTTTGAGGTCGCTGACCGTCACCACCACCGCTTAGCACGCATCAGGAGGACTGTGCCGACGACGATGACCAGCACCGCTCCCCAAAAGAAGCCGTAGCCGTAGCGCCAATGCAATTCGGGGATAACGTCGAAGTTCATCCCATACACGCCGCACAGGAACGTGAGCGGCAGGAACACGACACTGACGAGCGTCAGGCGATGAAGGAGTTGATTCGTGCGATGGCCGACGATGCCCAGATAGAGCGTCAACGTCTCTGCCAGAATTTCGCGTTCGACGGCTAAGTCCGTGCCGAGCCGCTCCAGCGTGCCGACCATGTTGCCCAGGTACGGCTGTGTGGTTTCCGGAACGAACGACGATTTACGAGTCGCCATCTGATGCAGCACCTCGCGATTGGCCAGCACGTGTTTGCGGAGCACCAGTAAGTCGTCTGTGAGCCGTGCCACACGCGTGAAGATGGTGTCGTCTACCTCTCCGAAGATCGAGGCTTGAAGATGTTCGACGTCCACTTCGACCGCTTCAAATACGGCTCGATAACTGTCAATCAAATGGTCGGAGATCTCGAACAACAGAAAGCCCAGGCTCTTCGCGAACTTCTGAAAACTGAGGTGATAATCCCGCGCCGTCCGTTCGACGCAGCCAATCGGACCAGCGTGCAGAGTGATCAAGAAACGCTCGGACACGATCAAGTCGAGGGACGAGTGTTCGATCCTTCCGTTACGCACTTCGGCCACGGCGAGCGACACATGCAAGCAATCTTCATGGACGTCGTGCCGCCCCAGTAAAGGACGAGCCACGGCTTCCTCGATCACATTCGCATCTACCCCCAACTCGCGCAACGCCGCTTCTGCCAGGCGTCGATCAGTTCCCCCCAGATCGATCCAGCAGCGCAATCCGCGCTCACAGGCCGCGAGAACCTCCGCCAACGGAATCTCACGATCAAGCCGTTCGCCAAAGTCGAACGCGATCGCGAAGATGCTTGAGGTCGATGTCTCCAATGGCCGGTCCACGATTCAACCTTTGTGATTGTCAGTTTGTGCGGAACGAGGCTGACTGAGCATGATGACTGCCACAAATTTCGGACGGCGAGTTTGGATAATTGCCTCCGTGGTCACGGCCTCGCGAACACTTCAGATTCTAATCCAGCCGTTTGCAGCGTTGACACTACACCTCACGCGGCCATGAGTGAGACGTTTTCAAACTGCTGAAAGTTGAGGGTCATCAGAGATGCCAAGTCGGTGGCGTGGGTGGTCGGGATATTGGTGATCGTCGCTTCGACGGCGGTTCGGAAGTCGGCAAAGGTGGGATGATAGCGGCCGTAGAGCGAACGGCGTTTGATGAACTTCCACAGGCGTTCGATCAGGTTCAGGTTCGGCGAGTACGAGGGCAGGAACAGCAACGTGATCCCCAATTGCTCGGCGAGAGCCATCACCACCGCGTTGCGTTGGTAGCGTGCGTTATCCAGAACCAGCGTGATGGGCCCCGTCAGCTTCAAGGCCGCGATCTTCCGCAACAGTTCGCACATCGTCTCGGTGTTGACCACGGTCGTGTTGGTCACGGCGACCAGTTGCCGAGTCACCGCATTCCAGGCTCCCAGCACGTTGAACCGCTGCCGCCCCGACGCCGCTCGCACATACAATCGCACGAACGACCACAGGCTGCACAGGAACGTGCCGAACACGAAATGCGCCGCGTCGCCGAAGAACACATGGCCTTGTCCCGCCTGAGCGGCGTCCAGCAGAGGCTTCAGTTCTTGGTCGAGAAACAGGGCCTGATCGGCGACATGTTCCTCCAAGTTTTTTTGGGCGGCACCGGGATCGCGCGGACGCGCTGCCAGCGCAGTCCCAGATCTTTCAAGAACCGACGCACTTGAGTGGGCTTGCGGTCCACGCCGGTGAGATCCTTGATCCGCTGACAAGCCTCCGCGATGGTCCGCGCCGGCTGCTGCTCCAATGATGCGCGAATCGCCTCGCGATGCTCCGCCAATTCGCTGGTTGGTTGGTAGGTCCGCCCCGACTTCCGCAGCATCTCCAGCCCGCCGGTGCGGTAAGCGCTGACATCGCGTTCCACGGTCGAGACCGCCACGTCCAGAATCTCCGCGGCCTTTTGGCGTTTTAGCCCACAATGCAGCAGCCACAGCGACTGTAATCTTCGTCGCACGACCAGGTCCGGATGCGACTCCCGCTCCGACCGCACAATCCGCTGTTCCTCCTCCGTCAATTCGATCCGCAACCAAGACATGCTCCGCCTCCTTGCGTAGCCACCAAAACTCCCACGGCCATCCTGGCCGACAAGCGAAGATTCGCAGAAACTTAACTCCAGAGGAACGTCTCATTCGGAACCGCGCGGAGTATAACGCGAGAAGATCTCGTCGCCGTGGCGAACGGAGCCCACTTGCGTGCCGCGCTGCTCCCGCAAGACCAACTGCAAGCGGCCCTCGGTCGTCCGCACCGCGAGCAAATCGTGTCGTACCGCGAATCACTGGCCACGATGCTGCAAGCCCTCGAACTCAGCAACGGCACGGCTTTGGACGAGCAACTCCAACGCGGCGCGGAACACTGGCTGCGTGAACTTGGTCCTGATGAGAAACTACTCACCCCGGCGATCTATCTTGCGACCCTCGGTCGACAACCCACGACCAACGAACGTGAACTTGCGGCAGAATTACTCGGCAACCCATCGACGAAAGATGGCGTTGCTGATTTGATGTGGACTCTCATCCTGCTTCCCGAATTTCAATTGGTGCCATGATGGAATTGCTCGCCATTCAACTGGTCGCCTCGCTCATTTTTGTCGCGATGATCCTCGTGAAATCAAAACCGAGTTTGGCATCGTGGCGTGTGTGCCTGGCCTCGTTGTTTTGGGGTGCGGTGGGAGTGTTCTGCATCGCGCCGCTGGTCGTTATTCAGTCGGTACTCACTTTTTTTCTGGTTGGGCTACTGACCGCAGGCAAAGCGGAGCGGTCGGTTTGTGTGAAAGTAACCTGGACCTGTGCTGTGGTTGCGTTCGGAATCACGTTGACACTGATCGGCGTTGAAGTCCGCGATGGGCTTGCGATCCGAGCAGAGTTTCCATTTGTGCCGATTTCGCATCGTCTGAATTACGAACAGAAATCGTCAGGAGTCATTGATGAAGCCGTTTTGGAACTGGCAGCGGACACACTGAAACGCCTCACCCGGCTCGAAGCCAACATCCCTGGTAATGATCGAATCTATCGACTCCGACAACTTCACAGTGACCAATATGTTGAATTCATCATGAATATCGGCTTTGGTTCGGATCGGATGCCCGGCCCTCGACGGAGTTCCCTTGTGTTGCCCGACGACGATCCGGTGCAGTTTCCTGAACGACCTGCGGATGTGGACCCAACCACGGCGGCTCAGCCTCCAGACTTGCTTGCAGGACAATCGCCAATGGTGCCGAAGCTCAGTCTGCCTGCTTTGCACGAATCTGGGTTGATGGACTTCGGACATCCAGTGCGTTTCGGACTCATCCTGAGCCGTGACAAGGTTTCTGGATTCGAGCCACACATGCTGACAAAGCTCTGGAGCCAATCGTTTCCCGTCACTTTGGCCGAGTGGCAGTTGTCTCACCTGGACTTGGTCAGTCTGCTGAAGTTTGCCGAACCGCGAGTCTACCTGTCCGAGCATCTGCCTCGGATGGACGAACTTCGGAATGCCGAGACTCGACCGGTGGACGACTTCGAGCAACGAGCGTTGCAACAATTGCGAGACGGCGAGGACATTGTCATCGACCAACAGATCAAACAGGTACCGTACGGTGCGCATCAAATAATCGGGTCAAACTGGGAACTGTAGCAAACAGGTACGGTACGCATCAAATAATCGGGTCAAACTGGGAACT
>JANNDA010000393.1:0-6273 GCA_031387195.1 Planctomyces sp.
CTCGGTGGTTTTTGGGCTTCTGCACTACGCTGAATTCTGATCCAGCGAGATTGTTCGTAGTGCAAATGCCCTTTTCCACCAAGGCAAGCTCGGTGGGGTTTGTGCCACACTCAGTTGCTCGCAGTATGACTCGCACGGCAATCACCGCGACGGCAATCGGCAGCATCAGATCGAACAGCCGAAACGGATAAAATTTCAATAGCCCCATCCGCCAACGATAGCCCCACATCTCCTGCGCGGGTCGAGTTCCCAGCCCGACAAGAAACCCGCACACCGCAAACAGCGCCGCCGCCGCGATGTAAACGGTCCACATTCGATCGCGCGACGAAAGCGACTCTCGCCGAGCGACGACGATCAACAACGTCATCCAGATCACCGCCAGCAAAACATATCCGGCATCATTCCAAACGCCGAAGTTCATCGGATCGAGATGATGCTTGAGCCGATAAAAAACCTGTACGAAGTTCGCGACGTAAGACGCTCGGCTGTCGCTTGTTTGCAACAACTGAAATGCTGGCCATAACCCTGGCAGCGCGGTGACGATCAGAAGCAGCGCTTCGATCAACAAACGCCGACGCGGTGGCGATGAAGTCAGGCTAGCAATGAACGATCGGCGATCGGCGAATTCAGAAAAAACCATCGCGGCAACATGCCAAAGTCCAACGATTGGATGAAAGGCGATCGCCGCTCCGCCGCAGAGGGCCGCTGTCTTGAATCGCAGAGTTAACCTCGCGGAGATCCCCCAGAAGACGAACGCAAACGCGATCACTTTCGATTCAAATCCGCCGATCAACCACTCGCCGGAAAGATTCCCGATCGCTTGCAGACCTAGGAAAATCCACGCGGACAGCAATGGCGTCCATGTCGTCGAACTCTTACGAAATTGGCGATTGAAAGTCTCGCTTGCCGATTCCCTCGCATCAGTCAGCGACCTCACCATTGTCGTCCAACTGATTGCGAGCAGTCCCGTTCCGATCACGCGCCCGATGATTGCGACCGTCGCCAAATCAAACCAGAACGTCAGGCAACCGACCGTTTGGTAGAAGACTCGGTGAGCGGGGAACGAGGTCAAGAAAAAGTCGCGTGAGCACCACGCCGGATTCCAGTAGTGCTTCGACATCGTCAGGTAATGCGACTCGTTCACGCCAGGAATTGATGACGCAGAGAACGAGACCAACAGAAAGCTCAGCCAGACGGTGAGGGTGACGAGCTGATTGCAGCGGCGCTTGGTCACAATGAGTTTCCAAGGTCCATGAAAAGGCCACCGAGCTTGTTTCGAGATTCAACCAGCAACTCGATTGAACTCACGAGACACGCTCGGTGGCGAAACTGATGCGACTCGCAGAAACCTCAGAGTCACTTTTTCTTTGCTGCCTTTTTGACAGACTTCTTTGCGGCTTTTTTAGGAGCGGCGGCTTTCTTCACCGCTTTGGGCGCGGCAGCGGAAGTCTTTGCAGCAGTCTTTTTCTTCGGTTCATTACCAAAGACCTGATCCCAGTTCTTCCAGAACTCCGGAGTCGTTCCGGTTCGAACAATCGGCCCGCTCATGCTGTGATTACTCCTGAACTTGCAACTTGGGGAAACGAGAGACTCGTGACGTCGCTGACCAACAACGGCGTGTCGTCAGTGCGGAAATCCTTTTCACGAGAAAACGCCTCGTTGTCAAGCAGTTGCTGATCATGCCGTGTACTGGGCACACCCTTTGCAAAGTCTGATTCGCACTGCCAGCTCGCATGATCCTTCACTGTCAGTTTTTTGCGGAGGCTTGTCAGATCATGATTCAGCAACTCAACTATCGCGTGTTGTTGTCGGCTCCCGGTGCCCGATTGTTGCCGCCGGATCTGGTTGCTCCCCAACGGAGTCAAAGAATGATGTTCTCCCCGTTCGATGATGAGCGGAAATTTCTGCGAGCGTGGAACGCAGTAGCGATCGCTCGGCCGGTGAGCTACGGCCTGTTCACATTCGGTGATTCTGAGTTGCCATATTACTTGGTTTGCGGCAGCCAGAAGCCGGGCTCGACCGTGTCGATCCGCAAAGGAGAAGTCCGCATCAGCCGTCCGCTGATCCTGACTCCGGACAACGTGCATCCTGACTTCGGCAACTTCTTTGAAGAGCAGGAACAAGAAGACGACTCCGACTTCGTTCACTTCTTGCTCGCGCGAACCGCCGCGTTTCGCAATCTCAGGATCGAAAACACGTCCAGCTCGAAGAAGATCGTGAGCGACAGCATCGAAGAGGTCGTCGAGAAATTGAACAAGCAGCTCGACGCCGAAGACGAAGATCGAGTGGCAATTCTCACCGCCCCTCCGAAGCTGGGTGGAGTCGCGTTGTTGAAATACACGACAGAACGAGTCATCTCCAGCGCACCGGACAACGTCCAAGAGTTGCGTGAAAAAGGTTTCCTGCCCGGAGGGTAGGACGAAACGCCCAGGCGAGCGAGCGGCGTCAGACCGTCGGTTTTTAGTGTCGTCTTTCGCTCCGCGAAAGAACGCCCTTTCGCGGAGCGAAAGGCGACAAAGTGAGAGCCAATGGGCTGAGGCCGCCTCGTTCTCTATGAGGCATCACGTCTTTGAAATCGCCTCATCCAAGTTCAGCAACATGCTGGCAATCGCCGTCCACGCCGCGAGTTCTTCAACCGCTTGACCGCTTTTGACAGTCGAGCGTCCGATGGACAGCAACTTCTCAGCAGCACCCTTATCGCGTGCGAATTGCTGCTTCGTGCTGTGCAACAATGTGGCGAGAACCTCTCGCTCGACGGCACTCGGTCGCCGGCTGAGAACCAGTTCGCACGCGAGCGACAATCGGTCATCATCCGATTTCGTTTCCACAAGAACTCGCTCCGCCAGTTTGCGGGCCGCTTCCACGAATGTCGGATCGTTGAGCAACACGAGCGCTTGCAGCGGCGTATTCGTACGGGCTCGGCGGATCAAACAGAACTCACGATCCGGTGCATCAAACGTCGTCATACCGGGAGGCGGACAGGTTCGCTTCCAAAACGTGTACATGCTCCGGCGATACAGTCCATCGCCGCTGTCGATGACGTATTTCTCGCGACGCTCGACCGAAACATCCTCCCACAAACCTTCGGGTTGATACGGTTTCACGCTCGCTCCACCGAGCCGTTCTCGCAGCAGCCCGCTCACAGCCAGCGCGTTGTCGCGGACGCTTTCCGCCGACAACCGATATCGTGGGCCGCGAGTCAGCAAACGATTTCGCGGATCGCGTTCGAGCAACTGCGGAGTCACACGCGAGGCTTGCCGATACGTGGCCGACGTCACGATCAACTTCAATATCGCCCGCTGATCCCAGCCAGTTTGAATCAACTCTGTGGCGAGCCAATCGAGCAACTCTGGATGACTCGGCAGAGTTCCTTGAACGCCGAAGTCCTCCGCCGTTTCGACCAGTCCCGTGCCGAACAACAACTCCCACCAGCGATTCACCGCGACGCGAGCGGTCAGCGGATGTGCGGGGCTTGTTAGCCAGCGGGCCAAATCCAGCCGTGTCGCATCGGAGGCAGCAGCATCTTTCGGCGAGCCGGGCGACGTCAGCCCCCGGACGGTTTAGTTGTTCGCTCGAATGTTACCCCCACCAGTCCGGGGGCTGACGCCACCCGGCTCACCTGGGTTGTTTTTGGGTGGCAACAAACGCAGCACGCTCGGAACTCCCGCTGTTACCTCATCGCCGCGCTGGTCGTATTGCCCGCGCCGCAAGAAGTAAGTGGGACGACGCGGCGTCGATTCGTGCATGACCATCGTCACGGGAATCGCTTTATCGAGTTCCGCTTGTCGCTTCGGTAACTCGCTAAGTTCTGCCTTCAACGTCTGCGACTCGCGGTCGATGCGTGCGAGGTAATACTGGCGCAGCAGAGTTCGTTGCGTTTCATTCCGGTCATTCGGCGCGATAGCGAGAATCTCCTTGAGTTGTCCGAGTGACTGACCTGACGCGAGCGATGTCACTTCCTCAGCAGTCAATTCGACCGAGTAAAGCTGCACATCATCAATGCGGCCTTTGAACGGAGCAGAAGTATGTCGCTTGCCGATGTGAAACGGCTTGTCGGTCTTCAACGTACCGCCGAGCGTATTGTTGTTCGTGACGTCGAGCATTTGAGCTTGCCCGTCAACGAAGACCTTCAGCCCGGCTGCTTTACGTGACCCGTCATACGTCACCACGACGTGATGCCACTCGTTGAGCGACAGCGGTTCTTTCGTGATGACTTTGAATCCGCTGTCCGGCCAGTGATGCACGATATGACTCGCGACCTTGCCCCCTTCCATGATCACGTCGTATCCACGATGCGCGATCGCCTCGTCCATCTTCGACAACACGGTCGTTGCCTCGTTGGTCGTCGGTTGAATCCACGCGGCGATCGAAAATTTCTGCTCGCTGTCAAACGCACCGACTTCGCCCGCTTCGACAAACGTGTTGCCGTCGAAGTCCAACGCGCCGCCGAACTTCCCTGGTGATCGAGCCACTTTGCCGCGAATCGTCCCACGCCGAGCGGCATCGACTGCGTCAATGACTTGATCGCCGTCCGCTTCATCCAACGGAAAATGGGCGACGAGTCCAACCGGTCCCGCCTTCGCGATCTCTTCCGGAGTGAGCGTCTCCTCCCAGCGAGCGACTTCCGGATCGATGCTCGCTTCTCTCGTCTTGAGTGCCGCCTCGATCTCGTCTTTGCGCCGCGCGAGCCGATCCAACTCAGTCTGTTGCTCGCGCGAAGGAACTTTGAGCAGCGGCTCGGCCATGCGTCCCTGACTGTAGCCCACCACTTTGTCCGGGATGTTGTTGAAGAACGCGGCGAACTGGTAGTAGTCGTGTTGCGTTAGCGGATCGTACTTGTGGTCGTGGCAGCGAGCACATTGCATCGACAATCCCATGAAGACAGTTGCGGTCGTATGCACGCGATCGGCGACATACTCGACGTGATATTCCTCTTCGATGATGCCCCCCTCGGTCGTCAACACATGATTGCGATTGAAGCCAGTGGCCACCCGCTGCGCGAGCGTGGCGTTGGGAAAGAGATCTCCGGCCAACTGCTCGGTAAGAAATTGGTCATAAGGCATACCGGTCGCGAACGACTCGATGACCCAATCGCGCCACGGCCACATCGTGCGTGTCTCATCGTTGTTGTAGCCATTCGTGTCCGCGAACCGAGCCGCATCCAGCCAGTGCATCGCCATGCGTTCGGCGTATCGCGGAGACGCCAGCAACCGATCGACCACCGACTCATGCGCCGCCGGCGACGAGTCACCCAAGAACGCCGCAAGTTCATTCGGCGACGGCGGCAGCCCCGTCAAATCGAGCGTGACGCGCCGCAACCATGTCGCCTGATCAACCTCTGGTGACGGCACGAGTCCTTCCTCTGCGAGACGCTTCAGCACAAACAAGTCGATCGCATTTCGAGCCCAGTCATGCCGTTTGACCAGCGGCAACGGCGGGCGTTTCGGTGTCACGAACGCCCAATGCTGAGCAAAGTCCGCTCCTTGTACGATCCAGCGTTTGAGCGTTTCTTTCTGGGTCGCGTTCAAAGGTTTCTTCGCATGAGGCGGCGGCATAACCATCTCTTCGTCACCCGAAATGATCCGGGCCACCACCTCACTCAACTCCGGCTTCCCCGGAACAATGGCGACCTTGCCCGACTCTCCTTTCGACAGCGCCGACTCACTCCCATCCAACCGCAACTGTCCCTGCCGAGTCGCCTCATCCGGCCCATGACAGTTCCAGCAATGATTGGACAAAATCGGCCGCACATCGCGAGCAAAGTCCACGCGATCGCCGCCGCTTGGCTGCGGCGTATCGGCAAGGGTTTGTTGACCGACCAACGTCATCCCGCAGAAGACGATGGCGACGACGATACCCTTCGCGGTCTCGAACGAGACGTTCTTGGTGAGCCGGGTGGCGTCAGCCCCTGGACAGAACCGCATACGAAAGAGTCCGGGGGCTGACGCCACCCGGCTCGCCAAATCTCTCATCACACACCGAGCGAAGCAAAGTATTCGTTGTTGATAGAAAGGTTGCATCGAGACGACTCAATGAAGTTGAAAATGCGGAGGTCTCGCAAACACGCAAGCCACCAGTTCGAGACGAAACTATCGCAAGTACGGCTCGTTCTGCCAGGATGACGTTCCGAGTTCGAGGGCGGGCGAAACAAAGGGGACAGGTCCGAATGGCACTGCCGCACTCGCGTAAGGCAAGGTCGGCGCGCAGCGGTAGGACGCACGCGTGAGAGGCGTGAGGAATGCGAGTCAGCGGTGGTGATGTCCGAGAGCGGCG
>JANNDA010000395.1:0-3680 GCA_031387195.1 Planctomyces sp.
ATCGCGTTACTCACCGCCGGTTGCGATGTCGGCCTTCGTAACAAGAGCGACCATACTGGCTCGGAGGATGAAACCCCTCTGCACGCCGCAGCTTTCTGGGGGCGAACCGAGATCGCGACCCAACTGATCAACGCGAAGGCCGACATCAACGCGCTCGACGAGCACCAATTCACCCCGCTGCATGATGCCGCGCGATGCGGCAATTTGCCGATCGTGAAGTTGCTCATCGAAAACGGTGCGAAACTCGACGCTCGCGACGACAAAGGGAAGACACCACTCGACTGGTGTGAACCCGGCTTCGGAGCCGCAGCCGAAGTGCGGCGAGCCCTTCAAGAAGCGATCTCAAGTAGTAAACGCTGAACTCTCAACTGGTCGATTGAGGCGACCACATGGCTGAACTTGGCGTGCATCAATCGGCGTTGCTGACGGACTTGGCGTTGTGCATCAACCGGTATGGGCTGTTCTCGCCGGGGTGGTATGTGTGCGTGATGGCGAAAGTCCAATTGTCCGCCGAGGAATGGGAGGTTCCCGGCTTGGTGGCGATGGTCAACTATGGCCGGAAGAAACAGTGCGAAGTGCGCGACGAAGTCTTTCAGGGACCGCCGAATTTCGTGCTCGACGTGTTTGACTCCCCAGACGATGAGGACTTTCTGCGTCGCCGTGATCGGTTCTGCAAATCCGGCGTTCACGAATACTTCGTGGCGATCAGCGATGAACCGGTCACGCTGCTGTGGTATCGCTTGGAGGGAGTGAACTATCGGCTCGTCGAACCCGATGACGACGGAATTCTCAGAAGCCAAGCGTTGCCCAACTTGTGGCTCCCGCTGAAGGCCGTGCAGGATCGCGATTGGTGGGCTGTGCTCGGCTGCATTGAACGGGGCGTCTCGCGTCGTGCAAACTTCAGTTGATGTCACGGACGGGTGGCACGCTCTGATCATCGGGAAGGGCGTGGCTGAGTCCCTCTTGCGGCGAACATCGTTCACTCGCCGCGTGTGCGAAACACGGGCAGCGCGAGTTTCCAACGTAGCCCCGCGAGCCTCAACGCCAAGATCACTCCGGCGGACACGACGAGGCAGGCCGTGCGATCGAAGGCCGTGCGGTGCAGCAGCACAAAGACCAAGTCGCCTCCGAACGCGGCGGTTGCGTAGAAGTAAGTCTCACGACGAAAGACGAGCGGCACTTCGCCACAAAGGATGTCTCTCAAAATGCCCCCTGCAACGCCAGTGACGACTCCGAGCACGATGGCCGTGGTTGCGGTCGTTTGATGAGCGAGTGCCTTTTCGGTGCCGAGCACTGCGACGAAGGCCAAACCGATCGCGTCGGCGATCAGCAAGAATTGATGCGGCGGATGCCAGTACCGAACCGCTCCGAACGTGAGTGTTCCCGCTGCGAGACCCGTCCACAGAAACCAGTCGTCGGTGCTCCAAAAGACCGGCACATCCAGCACGAGATCGCGCAGCGTCCCGCCTCCCAGCGATGTCACCAGTGCCAACACCAGCACACCGAACAAATCCATGCGTCGGCCTTCCGCCGCCAACGCGCCGGTGATTGCCGAGAACCCAACCGCCAACAATCCCACGACGTACAACATCCGCAACTTGTCCTTTTCGACCGCAGTAAAGCCGTGATCCACCGCATGACTGATGAGTTTAGGCTGCTCGTCGAAGTTTCGTCAGGCGAGAGGAACCGCTCGCGTCTGACTGAGAATATCCGGCTGAAATCCTGCGCTCGGACGGGTGGCACGCTCTGACTAATGAGAAGGGTGTGGTTGAGTTTGGCGCATGTCTCGTATAAGTTTTTCGAGCCATGCCCTTCGATGACTCACGGCGTGTCACCCTGCGCCAATTTCGACTTGGCATCAAAAAGCTGAACGGGGTTGATTTTGAATTGCAGCATCTTGGCGGTTTCTCGACCGTTGTCGCCCCCTTTGCGTTGCAGGGTGATGCGGCCGATTTTCAGGTTGCCGGCTCTGGTGAGTTCCACCGGGCCATCGCTGTAGAACTTGATTGCGTCGGCGGTTGATCTGATGACCCACTTGGATTGGTCGATTGTCTCGCCCTCGCTGACGCTTCGGGTTGGTGAATTGGGGCGATGGATGACCATCATCCAGTTGGCGGCGTGGATGCCGTCGCCTGCGAGCAGGTCGGAAATAATCTCGTCTTTGTTTGCGGTGAAGAAATCCAAAACGGCCTTCCGAGCGTTCTCGTCCAACTCATTCAGATACATTCGCCTCTTGTCGCGGCTCGACTCGTGCGGAGGCGTTTCACCGACGAACAACTTCAATGATTCAACGACACCCGGCGGCATCTTCCACATCTTGGCGTACGTCTTCAGCCAGCGTTTGTCGATCTGATTGAAACCGTTCGGACTGCTGACGAGCTTGATCGAAATCCGTTCGACTCGTTCGCCGGACTCCGTTTTGACCGTAACTTCGACATCCGCTTTTTCACCATGCGGCTTCGATGCCGACACGCTGTCGATCTCGGCAATCTGATGATTCATCGCCTCCAGCCACGCACGAGCATCCGCGTCGGTCTTCCAGTTGTTGAACTTGTCCCGGATTTCATCCTCGTTTTGGAAACCGGCTTTTGCCGTCTTCGATCCTCGCTCGACCTTCGCTGGATCTGCCTCCCAAGCAGAAACCACTCCGGCAGAAACCAGCAGCCAGAGGAAAACTAGAACAAGCTGCTTCATGGCGATGCTCACTTCGATGTTTGTTTTTTGACGATGAAATGGTAGTGACGACGTCGGCACTTTGCGTGGCAATATCACGTCGGACTTCGTTACCAAGTCGAACCGGTCCCCACTCTTTTGCAATGCTCGCACGCAATGCCTCAAAGTCATCGGAAGCGAGGTCATCCACTAACCGTGTCTTGCCAAATGTGGTGACGAGTCGGTCAGTCGTCGCCCGATACTCGGCGAAGGTTTTTGCTGTGATTTCGGAAACCACTAAAGCCCGTTGCTTAGCGGTGAGAAACCGATTGCAAAGACCGGCAATCGTGAGTCTATCACTCGTTACTCGCGATGTCCGTCCCACGTGAAGGTCGTCAGCTTGAACCTTGTAGAGTTCAAGAGCTTGTTTCCACCGGACTCCTTCAATCCGTGTCAGCTTGCCGTTGACGACTCGGCCTCAACGACCGAAGTATTTGATCTTGCCCAAAATCTACTTCTGCCAAGTACCGCTCGCGTAAGGCTTCTGCGGTTTGCCTGTAGACGATTTCCGAGAACGCGGCGAGAGAGTAGACTGGCCTTCCGCGCGACACCTCCGATATCAAGGGTTTAGGTGACGTCGCCCTCTATCGGCAGGGGGCAACCACGGATTGTGGAATCACGTTCACTAAAAAGTAGTGTAAACGGTAGTAAACTTAATTGAAAGCCGGTTTTCAAAGTCCCCTAAACGTGCTAAAATCAGCCTGAAAAATGCGATTTGCTCCCGTAGCTCAGTTGGATAGAGCGACGGTTTCCTAACTCATATCCCGTACACTGTGTAACGAGCAAGAACATCGGGATTTGCCGAGCGAAACTCACTTTCTGAGTCACGTCAAACGACGTTGAGCAATGTGAGAAAATGTGGGGAAACGATGGCTAGTGTAGGCTTGCGGGTGTAGTTTTCGGTGTAGCCATTAGCGGTCATCAGATGACTTCTGGCCGATGTTGCCGAAAACATCGCTTGGGATGAA
>JANNDA010000420.1:0-2152 GCA_031387195.1 Planctomyces sp.
CAATTCTTCCTCCACCCAGCTTGCCACCATGCTGTTGCTCCATCCTTGAAACCAAACGTCGATTTGTCCGCCACCGCAATACTCTCGCGAGTCGCGGCAATCACGTCGTGTTTTGTGGAACAACGAGGCCGATGGCCTGGGCTGACATGGGGCCGTCCCTTTGGGACTGAACCGCATGGGGTCGTTCCATTGGAACTGAATCGCGGAAGTCAATCATCGTCTCGCCGAACTGCGTTCGCGCTGACTTCCACCGCCGCGAGTCTCTCGCCGCTGGCGAGCCGCGCTCGGCATCAGCCCTGGAGTGCTGCAGCTCGACGCAGCCCTCCATCAATGCGGCTGTTGAGGATCGAGAACAAAAAGCACTCATCGGGACAGATCGCTTGCGGCCGTCGCACTCACGACGAACTCTTTCTTCTTTCGATGACTGAATCCCACGATCGAATGGAGGGCGGTGTCGGGGCACCCTCTGGATCGCACCGCACTTCAGGGGCGTCGAACTGCGATCGTGCCGCCATTGCCGGTATGCCGGGATCGTCGTCAACAGCACTAGCTGCGGACAGAGGTGATCACCTACAAACCTCCGACGTCACACGGGATCGCTTTGTGGCGTCATTTTGTTAAGCCCTCGCCTATTGGTTTTGTTTCAGGAGATCAACGATGTTGTTCCGAGCAATGTGTGCTCTGTTTTGTGTGAGCCTCTTTGTGGCAATCGGCTGTTCCGACGGTGGAGGATCGGCTGCGAAGCCGTCGACAACTTCAACCACTCAAACGGCAGCGAATGCACCGAAGGGAGAGGACGCCAAGATCGAAGCGGCGATCAATGAACTCGCTGAAGAAGACCGTGAGGTGGCCAAGGCTCAGAAGTTTTGCGCCGTGGCAGAGAAGGGCCGACTCGGTTCGATGGGCAAGCCGTTCAAAGTGATGATCGAAGGCAAGCCGGTCTTTCTGTGCTGCGAAGGCTGCGAAGGAGACGCTTTGAAGAATCCCGAAGAGACGCTGGCGAAGGTCGAGAAGCTGAAAGAAACATCGGCTGCGAAATAGAAGTGACCCGAAGCGTCAGCGAGAGCGGGCGCTTCATGTGACTTCGAGTTCGGAGCGTTGTGGAGCGTTCGCCCTCGCTGACGCTTCGAGTTACTTGGGACGACCTTGCTACTCTTGGAGACGGAGCTTCCATGCCGCCGGTTTCGCTGGCTTTTTTTTGGCATCAGCATCAGCCGTATTACCCTAATGATCTCACCGGGGAAAATGAGTTTCCCTGGGTTCGCCTGCACGGGACGAAAGATTATTGGGGCATGGCTTGGCACATTCGCGAAGTGCCGGAGTTTCGTTGCACGATCAATCTGGTTCCTAGCTTGCTCGTGCAGTTGCTGAAGTACACGGACCACGGCGGCAGTGATCGGCATTTGGACGTGTCGCGGATGCCGGCCGACGGGCTCTCGCGAGAAGACTCGCTGTACTTGCTCGACCACTTCTTCATGGCGAACGGCGACAGCATGATTCGCCCATCGCCGCGATATCACGAACTGTTCTTGAAGCGCCGTGTCGGCACGGACTCGCCGGAAGCCGCGCTGTCGCGGTTTTCGACACGCGACGTCCGCGACCTGCAAGTTTGGAGCAACCTCGCCTGGATGCACCCGATCTTGTTTGAGATCGACTCCGACCTTTTGGAATTCCGCCGCAAAGGGCAGTCCTACAGCGAGGCTGACAAAGCGTGGTTGCTCGCCAAGCAATTGGAGATTCTGCGGTCGATCATTCCGCTGCATCGACAACTGGCCGAGGGCGGGCAAGTCGAACTCACGACGACGCCGTTCTATCACCCGATCCTGCCGCTGCTGTGGGACAAGCGTTTGGCTCGGCAAGCGATGCCGGGTTGCGAACTGCCGAAGCAGCTCGATAGTTATCGCGAAGACGCCGTCGAACACCTGCGTCGCGCGGTCGCGTTTCATGAGAAACTCTTCGGCGAGAAGCCGCGCGGGATGTGGCCGTCCGAAGGCTCGGTCGCGCAAGAAATCATCGGAGCCATCGCCGATGTCGGCATCGAATGGATCGCGACCGACGAAGAAATCCTGATGGCCTCAACCGGCGGCCGAGTCAGCCGCGATCCGCACGGACATCTGCGCAACCCTGAATTGCTGTATCGCCCGTGGCAAGC
>JANNDA010000501.1:0-1929 GCA_031387195.1 Planctomyces sp.
ACTGCATTCCCACGAGAGGCATGGCGTCGCTGGAATCAATCTCGATCCGAACACGGCGACGATCCCAAAGGACTTCCCCGGAGTAGATGTCAAAGCCGCATTCGCTTCCGTCGGCGAGAACCGCGCGGCCGAATTTGATCCACGGCAATTCCAAATCATGGATCAACGATTGTGGCAGGCTGAGCCAACCGTCGTAGCCGGTATCCACGACCGCCTCAATGGTTTCACGATGGCCCGTTCGACCAAACACCGACAGTTGGACGATCCCTTCGTGTTTCGCGACTCGACCCCGAATCATGAGCCGGCCTTTCGCGGCACTCGGTAGCCGAACCGGCGGAGGTATCGCGACCCGATCTTGCACATCCAAGTTTGAGCCTGCGGCAATCTGGCGCGCAACCGGTCGCCCGCAGCGATTTCGCTTTCATCGACTTCAAATTCGCCTGTTTCGATGTCGATGGCCGCGAACTGACCGTTGTGGCTCGGCTCGAACGTCGGGCGAATCACTTGGTCGTAGAGCGCGTCGCCACGGCGAGCGAATTCTTCTTTGCTGTAACGCCGCGTGACGGTGGCCATGAGGGAACTCCGGGAACGGGAATCGAACGTCGAGACTTTGCAGATTGTTGTTCGCTGAGGCGATTCGGACCAGCCCGACTCACGACTCCAATGGCGTCTCGCCGAGTGCTTTCAGAAAGTCATCGCTCAGCGCGTCATCCAGTTCGAGTCCTTCGCCTACGTCTGTGATGTTGAAGTCGTCGTTGGCCGCGAGATCGCTGCCGTTCGCGAGCGTTTCTTCGGTTGGTCCCTCGCCGTCCTCCGGTTCGGAGTCGGCCAGTTCGCCGAACGCGGAGTCGGAACCGGGCGGTGTCGAACTCCGCCCACTCGCGAACCTCAATCCCAACCGTCGCGATCCCGTGGCCAATCAACAGCACTTGTGCGTTCCATGCCAGGAATTGGGTAGGCGCATGTTGTAGTCTGTGGACTCATTTCATGATGGGTGCGTCACCGCGTAGATTGATAAAGGAACCAAGAGATAGACGAGAAAAAGCAGTCCTCCAGCACTCAGGCAAACCGGACGGCGCAAGACATCCCAATGTTCATTCAAGTATTGGAGTCGGCCCGTGAAGATGACGATGACCAACCCCTTGAGTCCTTCGGTCTCCTTAATGATGGCGAATTGCCAAACGATGCCGACGATCCAGAAAAGTAAAGTCAAACCCACACATACAACGCACAATGCAATGAGCGCGGGCTCATGAAGTGCCCCGAGTACTCCCAAGATGGCCAACCCAATTCCAGTAACGACGACCCATAAAGTTCGGCCACCCGGCGGATTGTCGTAGAAACGTTCAATCCGTTTCGACAGACTCGCCGGCTTCTTGCTCTTGTCTAAACGTGGCACCATCAGCGGACCCTCATTAAGTACAATACCGGACGTCTTCACTGTCGAGATGCGCCCAATTCGGACAACGGCTTCGACTTGTCCGCCGCCCACGCTCGGCACGCCGCCGTGAGCTGCGGCAGGTCGATCAATTCACTCTCGAACGCCAAAACCACAAACAGAAGTTGCTTCTCAATCATGGTGGATTCCCCGATTTCAAAACTAGCCCGACGCGCCAGCGAGGAAGTGAGTCGATGGTCGTCGAAGAATCGGTTGACGTGATCCCTCGCTGGCGCGTCGGGCTAATGTGCCGTATCGCTTTCTCTTTCACTCAACCTCGCTACGGCCGACCGGTGACCGGATACGCGACGTCTTGAAAGCCCTTGCCGCTGTGTTCGCCGGGTGGAATCAAGCTGTCCACGAACGCCTCGTCTTCGGCGGTGATGTTGACGTTTAACGCAGCGAAGTTGTCGTCGAACTGCTCCATCGTTCGCGGGCCGAGGATCACTGACGTGAGAATCGGATTCGCCAGGCACCATGCCAGCGCGCTG
>JANNDA010000514.1:0-7157 GCA_031387195.1 Planctomyces sp.
ACGACCACATGATTCCGCCCTTCAACGACGACGGCTACCTTCCGCCGGGAATCCATCCCGCGACTCTCGACGAAATTGCGGAACGATTCGGCTCGGAATCGGAGCTTCGCCGCGTTCAAATGGAGTCGATTCGCTGGATGGTGGAGATCGCCGAGCGAGCCGGAGTGACAAGGATCGTGTTGAACGGGAGCTTCGCCACCAATCAGGAAGAACCGAACGACGTCGATTGCGTGCTGCTGGTTTCTCCCGATGACCTGTTGGATGAAGTCGCGATCTTGGAGCTTCATGCCGGCGTACCGTTCTTGGAAATCCAAATCGTCGAAGAGACCGACTTTCAAATCGTCACACGTTACTTCGAGACCGATCGGAATCGTGCGGTCAAAGGAATGTTGGAGATCAAGCCATGATCATCGAAACGCCGGAACAACTCGAATTCGCGCGTGAAAAGCTCGCGATGTTGGAAGCACGTTGTGGCGAGTTACAGGCTTGTCAGCCGCTGTCGTTGACGAAATCTCTTTCATTGCGGTCGCTGACAAACTTGGCGAATCAACTCAAAGAACAAATCACGAGGTATCAGTCACGCCGAGCAAGCCCATCACCCGGTTCAACGACAATCCGTGGGATTCAAAACGTAGAACAGTGGCAAAACACACGAGCCAAACTCGAAATGTTTGAGAAACGCTGCGGCGAAATCTGTGTGACAGGTGACATGACTCTCGCCGAACAACTCAGTTGGCAGTCGCTTAAAAGAACCGTCAATCAACTGACGGAAGAACTCGTACGCTATTCGGCCCGTCACCCCGACGAAGTCGGTGTTTTCAAAATTCAGCCTCCACGCGACTGGCGTGGCACCGGCATCTCCGGCGGGCAACGAGCAGGAGCATTTCCAAATGCCTGACGAGTGCAATCCCGTTGGTGATGAATCGGCGCGAAGGCGGTTGTCGCCGGTGGCGATTGTGTTCGCGTTGCTGGTGGTGTATCCGCTGAGCATGGGGCCGATGTTCAAACTCGTTACGTGGATGGATTTGGATTTTAGAACAACGTTCACAGTGTTTTGGGTGCCTTACTTTCCAATTCTTTGGTTGGCTGAGCGAGTTCCTTGGTTTGCGGCGCTGCTTGAGTGGTATTTGAAGTTCTTCACCGGTCAATCCTGACCGTCAGCGACTTGGCTCGCATATGTCTGAATTCCAACTCGTCGCGCCGTTTGAGCCTGCCGGCGATCAGCCCAAGGCGATCGACTCGCTGCTGCGGGGCATTGAGGACGGCAAACGTAATCAGGTGTTGCTGGGAGTCACTGGCTCCGGCAAGACCTTCACGATGGCGAATGTCATTGCCAAGCTGAATCGGCCGACGCTCGTACTGTCGCACAACAAGACATTGGCCGCGCAGCTTTACTCCGAGTTCAAAGAGTTCTTTCCGCACAATGCGGTGTCGTACTTCGTCAGCTATTACGACTACTACCAGCCGGAGGCGTACATCCCGGCGCGCGATATCTACATCGAGAAAGATTCGTCGATCAACGAAGAGATCGACCGGCTGCGGCTCTCGGCGACGTCGGCGCTCGTCAGTCGGCGAGATGTGATTGTCGTCGCCAGCGTCTCGTGTATTTATGGGCTTGGTTCGCCGAAGGACTATCTGGAAATGATGGTCGCGTTGCGGACTGGGGAGTCGATCGACCGCGACGAGCTGCTGCTGAAGCTGCTCGATATTCATTACGACCGCAACGACTACGAACCGGCTCGCGGCAAGTTTCGAGTGCGCGGCGACGTCATCGAAGTCTGGCCCGCGTATGAAGAGTTCGCTTATCGCATTGAACTGTGGGGCGACGAGATTGAGCGGCTGTCGATCATCAACCCCACGTCGGGCGAAGAGGTCAAGCGGCTCGAAGACATGTACGTCTACCCGGCGAAGCATTTTGTCTTGCCACAAGACCGCATCGCGCACGCGGTCGAAGAGATCGAAGCCGAGATGCACCAGCGGCTCGATGTCTTCAAGCAAGAAGGGAAGTTACTCGAAGCCCAGCGGCTGTCGGCCCGCACGCGGTACGACATGGAACTGCTCCGCGAAACCGGCTTCTGTCCGGGGATCGAGAACTATTCGCGAGCACTCGCGGGCCGCAAACCGGGCGAGCCGCCGGACACGCTGTTCGCGTTCTTCCCCAAAGACTTCCTGATGATGGTCGATGAATCGCACGTCACCGTTCCGCAAGTGCGCGGCATGTACGCCGGCGATCAGTCGCGCAAGAAGACGCTCGTTGAACACGGCTTTCGGCTGCCGATGGCGCTCGACAATCGCCCGATGCAGTTCGACGAATGGAACACGATGCGCGGGCAAACGGTCTTCGTCTCGGCGACCCCCAACGATTGGGAACTGGAGCAATCCGGCGGCGAAGTGGTCGAGCAACTCATCCGCCCGACGGGACTCGTCGATCCGTTGCTGCACGTACTCCCCGCGCGTGGTCAGGTGCCGCATCTCAAGGCCGAGATCCTGCTGCGAGCCGAACGGAACGAACGAGTGCTCGTCACCACGCTGACGAAACGCTTGGCCGAAGACCTGACGAACTACCTGCAAGAAGAAGGAGTCCGCTGCAAGTGGCTGCACTCGGAACTCGACGCGATCGAACGCGTCGAGATCATCCGCGAACTCCGCGAACAAAAGTTCGACGCGATCATCGGCGTGAACTTGCTCCGCGAGGGAATCGACATCCCGGAAGTGTCGCTCGTCGCCATCCTCGACGCCGACAAAGAGGGATTCCTCCGCAGCGCCACCAGCCTGATCCAAACAATCGGCCGCAGCGCGCGCAACGCGAACGCCGAGGTCATCCTTTACGCCGACAAAGTGACCGACAGCATGCAGTTCGCAATTAGCGAGACGAACCGCCGTCGCGAACTGCAACTCCGCTACAACGCCGAACACGGCATCACGCCGGAGACGATCAAGAAGGCGATCAAGCGCGGCATCGAAGACGAGATCGCCGCACAGCGCGTCGTCACCGAAGCGGTCGGCCTCAGCGAGACGCAATACGTCACGCAAGAATTCCTCAACGAACTCGAAGCCGAAATGCTCGCCGCCGCGCAAAACCTCGAATTCGAACGAGCGGCCCAACTCCGCGACCGCATCCTCGAACTCAAGAAGCAACTCGGCCAAGCAGTCAGTCCTGATGACCCGAACAAACCCGGCTTCACGCTCGCCCAAAAGAAACCCAAACGCGGCGGCCGCAAACGAGGCGGCTCCGGCTCCTCCAGCGATCGACGAGTGCCGAAGCCGGAGCGTTGATATGACTTCGCCTTGATCTCTAGTTACAAATGCAGGCTAAGCCGCGATCCGAATTTGGTCGCGTTGACGCATGGTCTGCCAGTATTCGACCGGCATGTTCATCGCCAGCTTGAGAGCTCCAGAGGCTCCGGCGAAGACCGAGTCATAAACCTTGGTGACTTTGCCGCCACCAAGTTCCTTCAAGCCTTGCTCGATGAGTTGATCTAAGCCACGGAGTTGACTGCCGCCGCCGCCCAGCAGGATGTTGTTCAACATGCGCCGCTGGTATTCGGGGTCGAGCTTCGCGATCACCTCATACAACCCTTCGACGATCGGCTGCACGATGGTTTGGCAGGCCGCTTTAAGCGGCTGCGTGATGTCGTATTGCTTCGGACGACCTTTGGCAGTCAGGGTCACGATGGTCTTCTCGTTGAGATCGTGAACAAAGCCGTATTTCTCTTTGAGTTCACGAGCCATGTTGAGTGTGATCTGTACTTCGGGGAAAGTGTTCAGCAAGTTGCGGAGGAACTCTTCGTCGATCATGTCGCCGCCCAACGGCAAGGTGACTTGATCGTCCTCGGACGGATAGGTGCCGAACATCGGGCATAGGTCAATCGTGCCAGCCCCGATATCGACGACCAGCGTGTCGTTCAACTGGTTCATGCCGTAAGCCATTGTGAAAGGCTCGGAGACGATCACGACGGCATCAAACGCATCCTTGGCCGCGTCGAGCAGAACTTGTTTGTTCTTGATCGAGGCTTGCGAGGGAGCCCCAATCACGCCGTAAATCGGCTGATCGGGAATGGGACGCATTTGCGAAACAACGTGCTCCAGCACGAGCTTGGCCGCATCCTTGTGCCTCTCGGTTTCTGAACCGGCGAGACCTGCCTCGGATTGATCGACGTACTTCAGCACTCCGCGTTCAAACGGACGAACGATGTTGAGCGCCAAGCGAAACTCCTGAATCTCTTTGCCGAAGACCACGTCTCGGCCGAGCATCGTCCGCGCGACATGGTCCTTGGGCCAACCAACGGCGGTCGGCAACACTTCGCGACGACCGTTTGAACATGCGGCGGACGTCTTGAAGGTTCCAAAATCGACTCCGACGTAATTGATGCCTTGATCCATGAGTGAAAACCTTTGTGGAGTTTGTAAGGGGCAGCGGATTGCTGCTGCTTAATAAGAGGGCAACTGCGTTAGCCCAATGGCACAGACATTGTCGCCTTTCGCTCCGCGAAAGGGCGTTCTTTCGCAGAGCGAAAGACGACAATCATTCGGCTCGCCTACGCAGACTTCTTTGCGGGTTTACTTACGCGGCGATGCGTGTCTCGTCGATTTGTTCTCGAAGTTTGAGATTGTCTTCAAAGACTTGGCGCATCATCGCGCCTTCTTGTTGTTGTTCGAGCTCCTCTTCCAATTGCCGTTTGAGTGCATAAATCGGCGAGACCGACACGGGAGGGACTGCGGCTTTGACGATCGGCTCAGCAGGAGCAACTTCGGGTGTGGCGGGCAGAGCAACGCCGAGTGGATGGTTGTGGTTGTGTTCCACTTTGAACGTGAATTGCGGGTTCGGTCCAAACTTTATCAGGACGCCGACCGCGACCATGATGAGCAGCCCCAACGCACCGAAGAGGCCAGCCATCACCAGACTGTTGAGGTTCATTAAGAGCTGTGAGGCATTGGACGAATTGAGGCTCGCCGCTTGATCGACGGGTGCCGGTCGGTCGGTCACACGAATTTCATGAATCACGGTTGTTGTCGCTGCGGGCGTCGCCGGAACGGTGACATCGCTGCCGCTTGGCTGAGAACGCAATCCAGGGAAAGGCACGCTCGATGGTGAGTGCTCGATTCGCCCAGTGGGAATCGCGAGGCCGTCGTCCGTGATCTGACGAATGTCCTGAGATCCGCCATCTTGTTGAGTGCGAGTCAGCTTTTTGGGAGCAGTCTCTGTCACGGAGACTTTTCCGCTGGAGGCATTCGGCAACGGCGATTCATGCGTGGCTGGCGCGGCGGATCGCTTCGTCGTTGGCGGCACTGGTTGGCTCACGGTGGTGTCTGCCAGTTCTTCGAGCGAAGGAATCGGAGCGTAACGCGGATTTGTGGGAGGAACTGGCTCTTCCGCTTCTGGTGCGATTGGAGTCGCCACAGTGTTCTTGAATCCGAGTGACTGCAAAGACTTCGGCGTGGTTGATTTGGTTGAGCGTGGCGGAACAGTCACTGTGGTCTTCACTGAAGAAGTCGTTGCGGTGTCCTCCGCAGGCAGATCATCCTCTAAGTCTTCGCGGGCGGCCTTGTGGTCCCTGGGGGGAGGAAGTTCGATCACCTCGCGGTTTGGCAGACGCAGGCTATTGGTGACATTGCTGCTTGATCCCGTGAATTTCTCCGGATCGGCCGCCAACTCCGCCAAGAACTTTTTCGGAGAGGTTTCGCTGAGGTTCCATTCGATGGGAATCGCCGCCGCTTGATCAGCCAGTCGTTGAGCAGTTTCAACGTCTCCCTTCACCGCTGCTTTGCGAGCCGCGTCCAACAGCTTCCGGGCTTCCGCTTTGAGTTTCGCCAGCTTGGTGAAATCGACGATGCGCGGTTCGACTTTTCGCGAAGTGAGTGACGGCCCTTCGCCGCGAGCGATCGACTGAAACGTTGTTTCAAAGAGGCTGGAACATTGAGCGGCCAGCGTCAATCCGAACGCCACCGCCGGCAGCGCGAGCCGACGGAATCGGCTGCGGTGTTGCGATCGTTGGTGGAAAGTACGTGTTGACATGACAGACGATTCCTGAAAGCTCTGTGTGGACGGTGTTCGCACTCGATCTTCAAGCAACAAGCCGACACGCTCAGCGTGCGACCGTCTCTGTGGCGACCTATTCCTCGTGATTGCTCAACAGAACTTTGGCTGACGTACTGGTATCCGTTGTTGCAGAAACAGATTTCTTTCGCGGGGCCGAGTGGCTGACCGAAACCTTCGGTGGATTGCTACTGACGGGAGACTTGGCCTGTTTGGAAGCTGATGCTCGTTTCAGTGGGTACTCAGCGAGGGCATCGGACGAGTGGCCATTCCGCAGTTCATTGCGCAGATCATTCGCCGTATTCAGATCGTTGGCGATGCCGCGAGATTGTTCGATGTCTTGATCCAGCAGCGCGAGTTGAGTCAGTGCTTCGGCCGCCGACTTCTTATCCGGCTCCAGAGTCAGGGCTCGGCTGTAGGCTTTGACGGCGAGACCCGTGTTGCCATTTTGCGTGGCGACATAGCCAAGATTGGTGAGCGCTTCGGCTTCGGGCATCGTATTTTGGAACGTACGAAAGCTTTCCTTGAGATCCCCTTCGTAGCCCAGTGCTAACGCGAGATTGTTGTTGGCTCGCTTATTTTGCGAATCAATTTCCAGAGTCTTCTTAAACAGAGTGACGGCCTTCGCAGATTCGCCACTTTGCAGATGGGCATATCCCAGGTCATTCAGGATGTTGGTGTTTTTGGGATCCATTTGACGGGCTCGTTCGAGTTCCGTGACCCCCTCGTCACGTCGGCCGAGGCGTGTCAACACGACCCCCCAACGTTGGTGATATCGCGCGACATCCGGCTTGGCTTCGCAGAGTTCACGATAGCTCGCTTCGGCCTTCGCCAGGTGACCTTCTTTTTCGTTCCCTCGCGCCATCTCAAATTGCATGTCTTGATCAGCCGGCTTCTGTGGACTGACCGTTTTCGCGAATGGTTTGGCCGAAGAGCAGCCCAGAAAGACGCAGAGCAGCAACCCAGTCAGTCGAAATCCACGCATGATTCGTCATCCTTTTCGCACCGCAGGAAATCAGCCGCCGGGCGCTAGCCCACGGTTTATTCCGGGTGAACCGAGGGCTAGCGCCCTGCGGCTGATTTTCTCGTGGGTTTCGTAGGACGGGCACTCTTGCCCGTC
>JANNDA010000526.1:0-4916 GCA_031387195.1 Planctomyces sp.
GACGGGCAACGACGTGATTGATTCTGGCAATGGCAGCGACACGGTCACGAGCGGTGATGGCAATGACTTTGTTTTCGCGGGGAACGGACAAGATTCGCTGACGGGCGATGCCGGAAACGACACGCTCAATGGCGACGGCGGAACCGACACGGTCTTCGGCGGCGACGGCGACGATTCGCTGCTCGGTGGTGAATTTGCCGACATCATCGAAGGTGGCGCGGGCAACGACACGATCATTGGAAACGCCGGTAACGACACGTTGATCGGCGTCACCGGACAAGACAAGATCGATGGTGGAGCCGGCAACGACTTGATCAAGAGTGCCTTGGACATCCCGGCCGACGATCCGGTCCCCGCTCCCGCACAACCCGCTCCGACGGTGCTCTCACCGGCTCCGTTGCCGGATGCCGTCGATAGCACGCTGGGCGTCGATACCACGTTGCTGAGCCACACGATTGGAACTGGTACGACCGACGGTAGTCTGACGGTGCAGGTCACGTCCACGGGCGCGTTCGGCAGCGGCAGCTTTCCCAATTCGACGAACGCCGGTGCCACGTTTGATCCAGTCGGTGCCATCGCCGCAGGGAACACAGTTTCGAGTTCCGACGTTTATTTCCGCACCAGCACGACGAGCGGAGCGCGAAACACACTCGAAACACTGGCCACCAACCGTTCGAACATTCGCGGATCGGCAACCGAAGCCAACTCCACGTTTAACGTGGGATCGCTGCGCTTCGCGTTGACTCAATTGGCGGAGCCGACCTTTGATTTAGTGACCGGTCAGCAAATTGGCTCACTGCTTACACAGACGTACCGCGTGACCAACTTGGGCACAACCGCGTCGAGTTTTGAACTGTCGCGTCTCATGGACGGCAACTTGCAATTCGATGGCTCACTGACCGACGGTGGTGGACGAGTTGTTTCAGCGGCCGGCGACGAGATCCTCGTCGAGACTGACAGAGGAGGCGTACCTTCCTCCACGAACTTTGTGGGTATCACTGCGAAGGGCGGAACGATTTCCCCAACCAATCGTTTTGAAATCAACCAAGCACCGGTTCTGCTCTCCAACGTGCAAACCGGCCAGGCTCTGAACGGGCAAGTCTTCAACGACACTCTGAACAACGATCAATCGATCGACATCGACTACAACGTCTCCTTGGGATTGCGAAACACTTTCAGCCTCGCGCCCAATGCCAGCGCGATCTATACGACGCACACGTTGTTTGGAACCGGCTCGCCAAATCAGGTCCAGCCCAATCAAAAGCCGTTGGCCGTCGCGGATGCGGGCAATGTGCTGGCGGGGCGTGACGTCGCAATTGACGTCGTTTCCAACGACTTCGACTTCGACGGAAGCCTGAATTATTCGTCGATTCAAATCACCCAACCGCCGGTGCATGGAGCCGCCGTTCCACTCTTAGATGGACGGATTCGATACACCCCGAATGCCGGATACAGCGGTAGCGACGCGTTCTTCTACACCATTGCCGACAACCTGGGAGCGAGAAGTAATCCCGCAGTGGTCTCGATCAATGTCGGTGCGGTGGACATCATCGGCGACGCGCTCAACGGGGGCCTCGGTAACGACACCGTGATCGGTGGAGACGGCAACGACACGATCCTGGGGGGAGCCGGTCAAGACTCGTTGTTTGGCGGTCCAGGCAATGACCGAGTGCAAGGCCAAGCGGGCGACGACACGATTAACGGCGGCGGCGGTGCGGACACCCTGGATGGCGGCGATGGCGATGACTTGGTGCAAAGTGCCTCCATTCAGTTGGCCATCAACGATGTGACCGTCACGGAAGGAGATGCCGGCACCGTTGATGCCGTCTTCACGGTGGGGTTGTCGACCGCGAGTGACTCGACCATCACCGTCGATTTCTCGACGATCGCCGGGACGGCGACGTCCGGAACAGACTTCCTACCAACCTCAGGAACATTAACCTTCGCGCCTGGAGTCACGACTCAGACCATCACCGTGCAGGTTGTTGGCGACACCGTCGCCGAACTGAATGAGACCTTCTCGGTCAATTTGACGAATGCCACCAACACGGTGCTCTTCAACGTTCAAGGGCAGGCAACGATTACGGACGATGATACCCCTCCTGGCGTCACGCTGGCGGCTGCGGCCAACGTCAATGCCAGCCGCGTGGCCGGCTCTCAGACCGAGGTTCACATCGCGGTGAATCCCACGAATCCGCTCAACGTGGTCACCGTGGCCAATGGCGGCACAACTGATACCACGGCTCAGTTTATCGCGAACTCAACAGATGGTGGTATTACTTGGACAACACGGACGCTGGGCTTGGCGCAGGACGGCGTCGCAGCAACCGGAGTGGCTCGGCGGTTTGACGGTGCCGTGGCCTTCGATCGCTTCGGGAATCTCCATGTCGTCTACATGGCTGATCCGGATGTCGCGGCAGCAAACCGGACACATGCGATTATTCATTCCGTGAGCACGGATGGCGGCACGACGTTCACTGCGGCAAACACTCGAATTCTTTAGGCTGTGGCTGCGGGGACCGACAAGCCTTGGCTGGCAACCGGACCGGATGCGGCGAACGCCGCGAATGAAGTCGTCTATGTGACGTATCAGGCAACCCCCGGTCTAACGGCCCGCGGTTCGGTCGTGACAGGACTAGGTGCTCTGGGAGCGTTTTCTCCAGCATCGGTCTTCAGCACCGCTGGCAACTACGCGGTTCCGAGCGTTGGGCCGAATGGTGAATTCGTGGTGACTTGGCAGAACCCTGCTGGCGGACAAGGCGCAGGCGTCCTTCAATTCGATCGCGATCTGGATGGCTTGGTCGGTGGTCTGACATTTGGTCCAGACACAGTGATCTCGACCACGAACTTCGGCGGATTCGATTTCATTCCGGCAACACCGGATCGGTCGGCATTCGCCAGTCCATACGTGGCCTACGATCTGAGCAATGGTGCTTTTCGCGGCCGGCTGTACTGTGCTTATGCAGAAGAGGCTATTGACGAAAGCAATGACTCAAACATCTTGGTCCGATTCTCGGATAACAACGGCACGACCTGGAGCGCACCGGTTCAAGTCAACGATGACTCGACGGTGAACAGCCAATTCTTCCAGAACATCAGTGTTGACCCAACGAACGGCACCGTGCTCTTGAGTTGGTACGACGCACGGAACGACATTGGGGCGGGCGGCATCAATACCGACGCCACGAATAACACGGACGTGCAAATCTTCATGTCCGCGAGCATCGATGGCGGTCAGACATTCGCTCCGAACATTCGCGTGAGTACAGGCGCATCGAACCAAGCTCGCGACACCGGGAATCTCAACGATTTCGGCGACTACGCGGGGTTGGCGGCCTACAACAACGTCGTGTACGTCGTTTGGGCGGATAACTCCAACTCCACCAACGACAACCCGGGAGGAACCGCCACGTTTGACGTTTACACGTCGCGAGCCACCGTGTCGATCAATACCAACGTCGGTGGCCCTGACGGCGGCACAACTTTGCCAACATTCATCGACGCCGGAGACATCTTGAACGGCGGGGCGGGGAACGACACTCTGGTTGGTTCGACCGGCGACGACACGCTCAATGGCCAGGCTGGCAATGATTTGCTGCTCGGCGGTGGTGGCAACGATTCACTGCTGGGCGGTGCCGGCCAGGATACTCTGGACGGTCAAGCGGGTGATGACACGCTCAATGGCCAAGGGGGGAATGACACCCTGCTGGGGGGCGGTGGCAACGACATCTTTGTGCTCGATGGCAATGGCTCCGGCACTGATACCACGGAAGGCCAAGACGGCTTCAACTCGATCGTCATCAACGGCACCAAATTGGCCGACACCATCACCGTGGGCCAAGTGGGGGGATTGCTGACCGTCAACAATGGCAGCGGCATCATCACCGCGACGCTCAACGTTCAGAACGTCACCATCAATACGCTGGGGGGCAACGACATTGTCACAGTCACCAGCCTCAGCGGCGTGCAGTCGATGCAACTCAATATCAACGGCGGTGACGGCGACGATCTGTTGGATGCCACCGGGGCGGTGATTGGAGCCGTTCGCTTGGCACTCAATGGCAATGCCGGCAACGACACGATCAACGGATCGCTGGGCAATGACAGCATCAACGGTGGCGATGGCGACGATTTGCTCTGTGGGTTCGCCGGCAACGATCTGATGCTCGGTGGGAACGGCAATGACTCGATGGGGGGCAGCCTCGGTAATGACACCGTCAACGGCGGCGACGGAGCCGACTCGCTCAGCGGACAACAAGGCGACGACAGCGTCAATGGTGGTAACGGCAACGATACCCTCAGGGGTGACATCGGCAACGACACCCTCTTCGGTGCGGCTGGTGACGACAACCTCAACGGCATGGCTGGTAATGATTCGCTTCTGGGTGGCGTCGGCCAGGATGCGATCAGCGGCGGTGATGGCCACGACACGATTGATGGCGGTCGCAACGATGACACCATCAACGGCAACGCGGGTGACGACAAGATCCTCGGAGATCACGGCAATGACTACATTGATGCTGGCGAGGGCAACAATACGGTCAACGGCGGTGACGGCAACGACACGATCCTCACCGGAGCCGGTAACGACTTCATCCACGGCGGCGATGGTGATGACGTCATCAATGCCAACGGTGGCGATGACATCGTGGTGGGCGGAGACGGAAATGACTCGATCCAAGCCGGTGCCGGCAACGACACGCTCCTGGGCGGTGATGGCAATGACGTGCTGAATGGTCAAGGTGGCACGGACACCGTGGCAGGTCAGCAAGGAGCCGATTTCATCAGCGATCCTCTGGCTGAGATTCACGAGAACTTTGTGTTGCCCGCGAACATCCTCGCAATTCTGAATGCGATCTAAACAATCGTCTGACAATCCACTCGCAAAACAACCCGGCGACCGCAAGGTCGCCGGG
>JANNDA010000533.1:0-5475 GCA_031387195.1 Planctomyces sp.
AACGCTCCGATCGGCGTTGATCGAAGTCGTTTGAAGCGTTCGCCCTCGCTGACGCTTCGGGTTAGTGCTTCGATTCGTGGCCGCAAGCCAAGACACTTCAAAAGGGACACTCTCATGGGTTGGCAAGATCATGCACCAGCGGCTGGCGGAGCGGGGGACGGATCACGTTCTTGGCGACAGCCGACGTCTGGGCAGCCCGCGCCGGAACCTCGTCGATCCTCCGTGGTCACGAAGGGGCGTGGCAAAAAGTTCTTCGCGTCATCGCTGGCAGGCGGCTGCGCGGTGGTGTTTATCTGGCTGCTGATGTTGCTCTTCCGAGGCTGCGACAGCGCGTCACTCTTTGTCACGACGACCCTCGACTACGAAGGGGACAAGGCCGGTGCGATTCCGCCCAACTGGATGGGAAATGCCGACCGCACGACGTTTGAAACGCTGGTGAAATCAGGTCGCGTGCGCAAGTTGACGGTGGCGTCATTTGCCAACGAATTGGAATTTCAGAAGCCGTTGAAAGACCTGTTCCCCACGAAAAGCCTGGCTCAGAAGAAAGACACCGCGTGTGTGATCTATCTGTCGGGACATGCGGTGCTCGAACCGTTTCTCGACGATCCGTCGAAGAGTGCCCTCAAGGTGGCCGAGGCCGACGTGCTGCTGCTCACCAAGAATGACGACTTTGGTTCCAAGACGAATCGGCTGCGACTGAATGAAATCCTGACGGCTGTCCGGCATCTGCCCAAGGAGCAGCGCAAGCTGCTGTTGTTGGATCTGGGTCGCTTACAAGGGCGTTGGCGGCTGGGGATTTATGACAACTTCGTGATCGAAGCCATTCAAGCCGCCGTTGAGAAAGAGAAGATCTCCAACCTGTTCGTGATCACCGCCTGCTCGTCGGGCGAGACCAGTTGGGTCAGCCCGCACTTGGGAGAATCCGGTCAGTCGGTGTTCGCACATTTCATCGCGCGCGGCTTGTCCGGTGAGGCTGACGAGACCAACGGAAAATCCGATGGCAACATCACCGTCAGCGAGCTGTTTCGATTCGTCCACACGCGCGTCAACGACTGGGCGGAACGAAACCGTGATCCGGCCGGTCAGCACCCGCGGCTGTTTGCGAGCGATGCGGATGCCGAGAAAAATATCATTGAGGCCAAAAGCGATACGACCTTTTCCTTGGCAACGGTCGGCACGCGCAAGGGAGCCGAATCGAAGGCACCCAACCGTTCCAAAGCGACACCCACCGAAGCGATCGACAAATCGAGCGACCAGCTTTTGGGCCTGTGGAAACGCCGACAGGCACTTGAACAACAATCACTCCCTGCCAACGCCATCTACCATTTGGACCCCGTTGGATTTCGCGCTCTGACGCATCGGCTGATGCGCGCCGAGGAGTACTTGATTCATCACCACGCCGCCGATGCCGTCAAGGAAATCGAGAAGGCAGAGACGTTGTGCCAGAAGCTGGAATCGCACGCCAAACAGGGACACTTCGCGGCGGCGAACTTTTCGGCCGCGGAGACATTTCCCCGCCGGTTGGCTGATCGCTTCGGCTTGGGTGCGGCTCCCAGAACAGAGGGAACCGCCGCACCGCTGCCGACGACACCTTCCGAAGCCACACTCCTCGCCTTACCCGACGATCATCTGGCGACGGTGTTGTCTCGCGCTCACAAGCAACACGCGATGCCGGTCGTGTTGAAAGACACAGATCTCAGAACGGCCGTCGTTCAAAAAACGCTGGTGGAACTGCGACAGCTCGCAGAAGGGGTGGCTTTCGGTCATCACACCGTGTTGCCGTGGTTGCGACAGGATTTGAAGGCCGCCGACCAATTACGCCGTAAGGCCGAAGACAGTTACTTCGTCGTCGATACGACCGCCGCCCGACAAAAACGGGACAAGCCGAAGAAGGGGGAGGCCGCCGCCACGTCGGATCAAGCCACCGCCAAAACCGAAGAGGTTCAGCAGCTCGTCGCCGAGGCCACTCAGAGTTATGAGCGTTTGCGAGAGCGAGCCACCACGTTGGAAAGTGCGCAGTTCGCTTTGAACCGCGCCTGCGCCACGTTGCCGGAATGGTTGGCCTTCGTGTCGGATCGCTCGACGAATGAAGAATTGCGGAAGGCGCGGCAGGGCATCATCGGCGAGTACCACAAACCGCTCGATACCCGCAAGAACGAGGTGCCCACGGCGAAAATTTTGGCCAACGTCGGAGACGCCGCAAAGCGCAGCGATCTCAGTACGTTGAATCAATTGGACATAGAAATCTTGAAGGCCGCGTTGGAAGCCATTGAGCTGCGCCGACTCTTGCCGACACAATTCAACGCGATCGAACCGGACCAGGTTCAGGCTCTGAAATCGTCCACCAAGAATCTGGTGGAGTCGCTTGAAAACGTTCAGCAACGTTTCCAAAAGGAAGCGGACAACCTGCGGAACACCTCGCAGCCCCAGCCCAGTCACTGGCGACTTTTTCGCGATCTCCTGCGCTGCACCACACTTGATCCAGACACTCGTCGTGATCTCTTCGGAAAACTCATTCACTTGAGGCTGACCGAGGACACGAGTCGCAACAATACGATCAAAATGCCTGAGCCGAACGACCATCAAACGGCAAACTGGCAAATGCTCTGCACCATTCACGCCTTGTCACTCGTCCCGGCTCCCACCAGTTTGGCGAGCGACAAACTTTGGAATGAATGGCACGACGTCAGCATCAAAGACTCGCGAGTTGAGCCTGAGCCCGTCATCAAGCTCAGTCGAAATTTGCGAAAACACTGGATTGGTCACCTCGGTGAAGCCCGCACGGAATGTCGTGCATCGCAGCAAGACGACCGCGAGTCGGCACGCAATTGCCGCGAGCAAAAAGATCTGTCGGCGCGAATCTTGTTTGCGAGCGATGCTCTCAATCTGGAACAAGAACCAACTCGTGATTACGAAAAGTTCTTGATCGCTGAATTGTTGTTGGACTCCAGCGAACGCTACCTCGATGACTTCTGGAATCAGTGGTACGAGGATGCGGCAAAGACATGTTTCGGCACCTCCGCGCGACTCGGTGCCAAGCTATTGGACGAAGATCGTAAACGTGTGGAGACGCTCTTCGCTGCGCGCGGCGAATCAGTGCTGTTGCTGGAGGCCGCCTCTGTCGAGTTCGGCACACAACCCACGGCGACTGGCTCCGTGCGAGTGCAAAGCGATAAGAACCTGCCGCGCGGCGTGGCCACGTCATGGCTGGCCTATCAAGACCGCGACCCACGCGCGTCGAAAAGCCGACCACTCGCAGATCGCTGCACGCCGCAAAGCGTGGGCCTCGAGGTCGCTCGCAGCGGCGCTGCCAACGACGCCAACCGCTTCTCAATTGCCCAGCCCGATCCTCAAGCCGTGACGACCTCCGGCGGCTGCAAGCCATCGCAGATCGTGCCGCAGATCTTCTTTCGCGACCACACTTGGTCGATCAAACAAAAGCCCGTCATGTTCAATCCGTGCCGGCCAGACGGAACGCTCATTCGCCAACTCGCCGCAGACCCATCGGGCGCGATTCGAGTCTCCGGCGAGGATCGCAAGTCCGTGGTGTTCGTACTCGACGCGTCGGGCAGCATGTTGCCGAAAGGTAACGAACAGAATGAAGATCGTTGGGCACCTGCGAAAGACATCCTGCGCCGCGTCTTGACTGATATGGAAGAGACGAATCGCGCCGCGAACGCCGTCCCGCATCAAGTGGCGCTAATCGTCTACGGCCATCGTGACCCGGCCAACCCAGACAACAGAGCCTTTGTGAAAACCGAAGTTCCCATGTCGCCGTTGTCCGTGAATCTGATCAAAGCCATTCAAAACAAACTCGAAACCTTCGAGCCGCTGGGGAGCACGCCTCTACTGACCGCTGCCAAGCAGGCCTGTGATTCCCTGAAAGTCGAAAAGATTCCCGGCACTGTCATCGTCATCACGGATGGTGTCCCGAATGACGGCGCTCGCTGGGTGCCCCAGGAACGCAAGTACGACTACACGGATTGCCGACGGGTCATCGAACTGCGGAGAAGGGAAATCAAGCAAGTTCTGGAAGAGACACGTTCGCTGAATCGGGAGATCGAACTGCAGGTCATCGGCCTCGGTTTGGGCGCTCCACCGAATGGCGTCTTGAATGCGGAACAACAGCAAGCACTCAAAAACGAGCAGGTCGCGACCAAAGAGCTGGAGGAAATTCTTGACGAAGCGAATGGGCGCAAAGGCAAATTCATCATCGCGAAAGCGAATGCCCTGAGAGGCGCGCTCAACATCTCGACGGGAGCGCGTCATGTGTTTGCGGTTGATCGCGATCAACCATCAAGCACACCCATGGATGGCCCGCTGAACGAAGCTTTGAACTTGCCAGCCGGCACGTATCAAGTGGCTTTTGGCGAAGCGGATCGCCTCAAAGAAGGGCTGACTGTCAAACTCCGTGGTGGTGAATTGCTCGATTTCCAGTTGCGCCCCGACGGAACTCTGGAACACATTCACCCGCAGGTGCTTAATTCCCCAGTGGCGTTTCGCGAGACTGCGGACAAACGCCGTTTTGAGTTGGGATATCTCCAGAGCTTCAGCGAGGCGGGAGGCCAGGCGAAGTTCCTCATTGGGATTCAAAATCGGGCCTCCGGATCGAACGGCCAAGCCCGGTACACCGAGCGGCCTGAGCGGCTGGTGGTCGAGTTCTTGCCCAAGGGTGAACCTCTGACGAAGGTCCAGCCAATGACCTTCCAGATCGAGCCGGGTAAGTCCGATCCGACTTGGAACATTCAGGTTGATGATTGGCCGCAGCAGGTCACTGACGCGGAGATCAGGGCGTTTGCCAATTGGGATCCGGTGACTTCCGATGCCATTCTCGAAACCTCAACCAACCGGCAGTCCGTCAGCCTGCCGGTCAACAAGACGGACAAAATCGCGTTCCAAGTGGAGATCGAGACGCCCGACAACGACCGTGTCGATTTGGACGACTCTGTGCAGATCAAGTTAAGACTCAGTGATCTCACCGATGCTTCACATCTGGAAAAAGATTGGCGGCACTTGGCTTACTTGCATGTCCAATTGCGGCTAGATGGCCAGCCGATTCCGCATCTGAATGAAACGGCTGAAGTCATCGCCACTGCGAACGAGATTCGCTGGAGATTTTCCAAGCTGCCCAAAGAGGGATTTTCCGCGAAGCAGCTCCGTATCGCCGTCACATCGTGGCACACATTCCAGTTGCACTCGCTCGCGTTGCAGAAGCCGTTGCTCATCAAAGCGGAATGAGCCTCGTTGGGCCTTGCCATCCGTAGGCAGACTTCCGCAGCAGACTGCCTGCGGATGGCAAAGCCGAACTACGGATAGAAGACGGCGAGTCCGCCGACGGCAGATTGCCAGAATCTTTTTGTCCCAAATATTTTTGTCAGCCGTTTGAAATGCAGAGCTGACAAAAAGATGTGGGACAAAAAATCAAGCAGGGCCAGAGAATCAGCCTGACGATCGGTGACTCAGTTAGGTGGGCGC
>JANNDA010000549.1:0-3549 GCA_031387195.1 Planctomyces sp.
CGACGTCTCCACGTGTCGTTCCGCCAATTTTGAATTCTGCGGTGCCTGACCCTGTTTCGTTTCGTGTTTGAACTCACGCCGCTAAATCGGGCAGATTAAGTGTCGGCTGATGCTCGCTGACGAGCAGGCTTTGATGAGCGAGCAGTTCGGGCGCGTTCGGGTTCGATGTGGCATAACGGAGCGACAGATCCTTCGCTCCCGTTGTGCGACACCAGACATCGAGCAAATCGAGCCGGAACTGATCGCTTAGACGCTCGCGCAGATTGAGCGTTCCTCCGGCATAAAAGTTTTGCTTCTTCGACTTGCTGCTGACCAAATACAGCCCCGCCTCCGGTGGCAAGCCATTCCAGTCGATGTCTTGAATCAATTTCGGCTTGCTGAAATTTGTCGGTGTTTCGTGACGGAATCGCTCCGCGCGAGCTCGTGCGAACTTCGCTTCCTTCCGGAGCTTCAACGCGGCCCAGCGATATTGCAGCGACGTGAAGCCCGGCGCGAACTGTCGAGCCAGTTGATCGAACTGCGCCGCTTGATCGGGATCGCACAGGATCGCATCCAGGCTGTGGCCACCGCTGGCGAGTAGCGATGAGAGAGCGATCTCGCTGGCGAACAAGAACGGTTCACTGTCCTTCCAACTCATCTCGGTTCGCTTGGACGTCGGCACGCCTTGCAGCTTCCCCGCTTTGCGATAGTTAAACAGCCGCCAGTTCCATTCCTTGGCATCACCGGAAAGGCCGAGCTCTTCGCACTCGGCAATGAAGCGACGATTCAAGACCGGATCGGCGATGAGGCGATCCAATGAGTAACCGTCATTCGATCGCCCGAAGGCTTCGACAAGTCCCGTCGCAAGGTCGGCACTGGAAGTTGCAACCTTCGATGATGGCAGGCTGGGTTCGGTGGGCTCAGCCTCGTAACCCGAAGCGTCAGCGAGGGCGAGCGCTTCAACTGGCAGTGAATCCGCAGCGTCATTGAGCGTCTCCCCTCGCTGACGCTTCGGGTTAGTTTTCTTTGTTGCTTGAATCTGCTTCGTCTTCTTCCCTGCTTCAGGAGTTTTGGGCGCACTGACGAGCGGCTCGGGCGCGCCTTCGAGCAAATCGCCGACACAACAATTGGCGAGCCGATTGCTGCCGCGCTGCACGTATTCCGGCGAGAGTTCATAGCCGAGGAATTGGCGACCGAGTTTCTTGGAGACAGTCAACGTCGTCGCGCTTCCCGCGAATGGATCGAGAACGGTTTCACCGGGAGCGGAACACAGTCGGACGATGCGGCCGAGCAATTGTTCGGGCATCTGACAGCCGTGAAAGCCCTCACGTTCTTTGAACGTCCCGGCCACGCGCGGGAAGTACCACGTGTCTTCGTTGGGAGTCAGGCAGTCAGCCAGATCCTGCGGACGTAGAATCCATGTGTCGTCGGGCAAGCGGCCTTTGGGATTCGCTCGGTGGTCGTTGTAGACCAGTTGCCGCGCGGAAGGGATGCGATTTTCTGGCTCATCGGAGCGGAACGTGTACTTCTCCGCGTCTTTCACAAAGTAAAACAGGTGCGCGTGCGAGCGGCTGAATTTGTATTTGCAGTTCACGCCGAACGTGTAATACCAAATCACCCAACTGCGGCAGTGAAAGCCGATCTTTTTTTCTTTGTTGAGTTCTTGGCTGAGCAGTTTGAGTTCGGCGGCGTACTCGTCGCCGATGGCCAGCCAAAACGTCCCCGTCGGCTTCAGCACGCGATGCACGGCGGTAATCCATTCGCGCGACCAGTCGAGATAATGCTGATGCTCTTTGACGTCGTCGTAGACGTCGTACTCATAGCCGATGTTGAACGGCGGATCGGCGAAGGCGAGGTCGATTGAGCCCTCCGGCAACTTGTTCAAACCGGCAATGCAATCACCGTGGTGAATTCGATTCAAGACCGCTGAAGAAACTGCTGACATTGAGTGATGATCCAAGAGTTGTGTCTGACGAGAGAAAAAAGACCGACCGCCATGTCGCCTTCGCGACATCTTACCTCATTCGTCCGACGATTCCGCATCGGGCCTCATGCGTTTTACCTGTCCCAGCAACTCCTGCTTCCGGGCTTCGAGCCGCAGCATCGTGGCTCGCGAATGCGCGTGCGTGGAAACGAAATCGCCGAAGGCCAGAGCCACGATCCACAAGATGACGCCGACGATGCCGATCCACAAAATCGTGGGCAGCAATGGCCCTTGATTCCAAACGAGTGGCAGGTCAGCGATCGGAATTAACAAACCCACGAACGCGATGAGGCCGGATGTTTGGAAACGGCGATGAAAGCGATTTTGTAAGTGACGCAACTCGCGCGGATCGTCGATGAATTCTTGCTGTTGCCGCACCCACATCGCCCAGTGAGTCCGCATCAGGAAGAAGCCGAAGGCCATGATACAGACGCCGAAAAAGCAGGAGGTCAAATCGAGTTGCATGGCTGTGGGGTCACTAAGCAGGAGGCAGGGGACAGATTTGAAATCTCAAATTTGAAACGCGGATTAGAGTCTTTATCCGAGACATGTGAGATTTTTGCGCGCATGTTTGGGGAGAATTGAGGATTGGAAATTGGAAATTGATGGTTGCGACTGTCGCCTGCTCTCAATTTCCAATGCTCAATTTCCAATGCTCGACTCATCAGTCATTGGGTTGCGGGCAACGCCTGCTTTACGTCCTCTCGGCCAGAAATACTTTGATCGCTTCCACCTGCCGGTACTCGCCGCGAGTGCCGCACATTTGACCGTTCTTAAACCAGCCGGTCCAACCGAAGCGGCACAAGTGGGCTGAGTAATACACGTCGTAGCGATCGAAGCCCTCGGCCAGTTCGAGCCAAATCGCCTCGACTCGCAGCTTGTCGCCGCGAGTCCCGCAATACTCGCCGTCACCCACCCAGCGTGTGTCTCCGCGAAGCGCCACGTGAGCTTTGTAGCGTACCGAGACTCCCTCAATCGGCGGCTGCACGCGGACGGCGAAGCCTTCGATTCGCCTGCCAAACCCGGACAAGCCACACTCCTGCAATTGCGGACGCCAATCGGTGTCGCCGTTGTCTTGCACATGAGCCATTGCTTCGAGCTGCACTCGCTTGCTCGGTTCTGGCAACGACTGGCTGGACGCGCCGGCTAAGTCACCGCGCATGAATCCTTGCAGATAGGCTTCGGTCTTTTCGCGAATCATGCTCAGCCGCAACGCGCGAGTGGCCGGATCGCTGGTCTCGGCGGCGGCCATCTCGCCGAACGCTCGGATCAGCCGCACGATTTGCGGACCCAACGGCGTACCGCTGCCGCGCGCGGAGACGAAATACTCCTGGCACCAGCGAGCCACCGTCTCAAACGAGGCTGCTGCTGAGGTCACGTCTTCCGCGTCTCGATCCATGTTGGCAAATTCCATTCGAAACGAATTGTCGTACTTCTAGGTTCTTGTTGGCTTGCCTATTACCGTACCCGACACGCTCCGCGGGACGAGCCCAATTTCGCTTGGCAAAAAACTAAAAATACTTCCCATACCGACCGGCTCGTCCCGCGTAGGGTGACGGCTACGTAGTTGCAGTTCCTGGTCCGCG
>JANNDA010000623.1:0-6519 GCA_031387195.1 Planctomyces sp.
TCATGAGCACAGGTGAGCCATTGGGCGTTAGCCCCCGGACTGCGGCGAACGTTCCAATTCGTCCGGGGGCTAACGCCCTCCGGCTCACCGAAGATCGTCGCGTCGAAGATCACGCGTTGCTCGATCGCATCCTCGGCACGGGCTTCCTCCGGCAAACGCTCAGCAATCGCGAGGGCGGTGCGGACCTCGAAGAGTTTCGCGTTGCGCAGATCGTGGATCGCACGTCGATGGTCGGCACGATTTGGCTCGGCCTGACCGTGGGCTGCGCGAGGTGTCACAATCACAAGTACGACCCGCTGACTCAGGCCGAGTTCTATCGGCTGTACGCCTTCTTCGATGACGCCGACGAGGTCAACATCGACGCACCGCTGCCGGACGAGGTCGCCGGCTATCAACGCTCGCGGCCGGAGTACGAACGGCGGCGACGCGAGATCGTAGTGACGGGCGGCTCGCCTGTCGGATCGAAAACAACCACAGGCGAGCCGCCTGTGGCTACGAAAACTGCGACGGCGCGGCATGAACTAATCTTTGTGGACCCGCAGATCGCGGACTACGAGTCGTTACAGAATGACATCTGGTCGGTGGACGATCCGAGCAGGCAGATTGAGGTCGTGCTGCTGTCGAGTCAGCGAGACGGCATCGACCAGATCACGCAGGCTCTGGCAGAGTACAGCGATCTCGATGCGATTCACTTCGTCACGCACGGAACCGATCGCGCAGTCAAGCTGGGTTCGACGTGGCTGACTGGCGACAATTTGGCGACGCATGCGGGACAGATTGCTCAGTGGGGCGGATCGCTGACGAGCGACGGGGACTTGCTGTTCTACGGCTGCGAACTGGCGAAGAGCACTTCCGGTCAGACGTTGCTGGAATCGTTGCAGGCTCTAACCGGTGCCGACGTCGCCGCCAGCACCGATAATACGGGCCACGCGATTTTCGGGGCCGATTGGGAGCTGGAGTTCAACGCAGGGCAGATTGAAACCGAGATCGCATTCAGCCAGCACATCCACAGCAACTGGGGCCATTTGCTCAACGTGGCCGTCGATGCGACCAGCACTGGTTCGACCATCGGGTCAAGCGTCACCATTTCTCACACGACTTCGGGAAGTCTGCCGTTGATGCTGGTGAGTGTTTCTTTCGGTCGGGACGAGGGCGATACCGTTGGATCAGTCACCTACAACGGCGCGAATCTCACTTTCGTTGGGGCGCAGGGTAATCCCGACGGCAGGGCACGAATCGAGATCTGGAAATTGGTCGCCCCCCCCCTCGGTACTCACGACGTGGTCGTCGATTTCCCAACCGGGTCCGGCAGTGAGGGTGCCACGGTGGGTGTGATGACTTTCACGGGCGTCGACCAAATCACTCCGTTGGGAACCTTCGCGTCGGCAGGTGGTAACTCTTCCACGGCATCGACGACGGTCAACTCTGCGGCTGGCGAACGGGTCTTCGGCGTCGTCGCCGTACGCGGAAGCACCGACTACGACCTCATCCCCGGCGCGGGCCAGACGGAGTACTGGGATCTTCACCTTGACGGAGCCAATGGCGGAGCCAGCATCGAAGCGGGAGCGGCTTCGGTGGTGACTTCATGGACATGGGGCGTGGCTGAGCGGTGGGCCGTCGGAGGGGTATCGATCAAGCCCTCTGGGTTTGTCGTGACAAACACGAATGACAGTGGGACCGGCTCGCTGCGGCAGGCGATCCTCGACGCCAACGCGCTCGGCGGGACGGACGCGATTTCGTTCGACATCGCCGTGACGGATTCGAACCATTTCTACTATCGCAATGATGGCATCGCCGGATCGTTGTCGATCGTGGCCACGACGAACGTGGCTGATGTCGCCATCACCGACTTCGATCCGGATTACCCGACCGGCATGGCGCGGTCGTGGTATCGCATTCAACCGCTTTCGGAGTTGCTGATTACCGGTTCGGTGATGATCGACGGAACGACACAGGCGGGTTACATCAGCGGCGCGCCGGTCATCGAAATCGATGGCGTTAATAACGTCAGCGCCGACCCCAACGGGATCACGCTGCAGGCGGGCTCCTCGACCATTCAGGGCCTGGTCATCAATCGCTCCCCCGACGATGCCATCGAGATCGAGACCAACGGCAGCAATACGATCATCGGGAACTACATCGGCACGGACGTTTCTGGCACGCTGGATCGTGGCAATGCCTATGGTCTGTCCGTCAAGTCGAACAACAACGTGATCGGGGGCACCACCTCCGCCGAGCGGAACATCATCAGCGGCAATACGAACTGGGGCGTTGGGATCTACAACTCGGCCGCCAGCAATCTCGTCCAGGGCAACTACATCGGTATCAACATCTCCGGAACGTCGGCAATCTCCAATGCGGACGGGATCCACATCGAGGGAAGTGCGGACAACAACACCATCGGGGGGACGACTGCGGGGGCACGCAATGTGATCTCTGGCAACACGGACAACGGCATCGAAATTACCGGCGCTGGCACGACGGGCAATGTTGTGCAGGGGAACTTGATCGGCACCAACGCCGCAGGCACAGTGGCAATCGGCAACAGCATTGACGGAATCTTGATCGACCTCGGTGCCGCCAACAACACGATCGGTGGTACGACGGTCGCCGCACGCAACGTGATTTCCGGCAACGTGGATGACGGCATCGAGCTCGACAACGGAGCCACGGGCAACGTCATTGAAGGCAACTTCATCGGCACCGACATCAACGGGACGGGCGACCTCGGCAATCTGTCAGACGGCATCCTTGTAAACTTGGGCGCAACCAACAACACCATTGGTGGCACGGCCGAGGGCGCGGGTAACACCATCGCCTTCAACGATTTCATCGGCATTGACGTCCTGGAGGCCACATCGACCGGCAACCGTCTGCTCGGCAACTCGATCCATTCCAGCGGCGGGCTAGGCATTGATCTGACCGGGAACGGCGTGACCGCGAACGATGCCAACGACGCGGATACCGGCGCGAACAATTTGCAGAACTATCCCGTGTTGACCAGGGCGATTGTCGAGGGGGACGACATCACGATCATCGGCTCGCTGAACAGCCAGGCGAGTCAGACTTATCGCGTCGAGTTTTTCGCGAACACCACGAACGATAACGAAGGGCAACGGTATCTGGGCTTCACCGACGTCACGACTCCGGCCGGCAGTCCCTTCACCGTGAGCTTCGCAGCCACGCTCACGGCCTCGGTCGCGGCCGGCGAGTACATCACGGCCACCGCCACTGATCCGTCGAACAACACGTCCGAATTCAGCGTGCAGGTCCAGGCGAGCATCGGGCTGGCGGTCTGGACGGACAACGACAACACCCCGGAATACGCCGCCTGGAATGGAACGGGGTTTGGAGTGGCGGCGGCGTCACAAAGTATGGGCAAATGGATCACTTCGGAACTCGCGGAAGCGCCGACGCGCACCGAGGCGATCGCGGTCGGAATTAACCGCAACAAAGAAATCGTCGGCGAAATATGGAATGGCAGTTCCTGGACCGCGCTGCCCTTCAACATTCTGGACATCGTCAGCGTTGAAACAAACTGGTCCTTCGACGTGGCGTATGAGCAGCAAAGCGGCGACGCGGTGCTCGCCTGGGCCAACGGCACGACTGGGACGAACAGCATTTCGTATCGCGTCTGGAATGGGACCACATGGTCGGCCGAGCAAACCATCGCGTCGCCCGTTTCCGGCGAGGCATTGCAGATGCGACTCGTCGCCGATCCCGGCAGCGACGAACTATTGCTGATCGTTTGCACGGACAACGCGAATGTGGATTATGCCGTGGTCTGGAACGGTTCTGCGTGGGGCAATTCGATTCTGCTCGACAACACCACGGGCATTGATCGAACAGAAATCTTCGCGGCATACGAGTCGCACAGTGGCGACGCGGTGGTGGTCTACGATGCGGACGGCACGTCGAACGCGATCAACTATCGCACCTGGAACGGCTCGGCGTGGAGCGCCCAGCAATCGTTGTCGGCACCGGCTGGGGTGGGCGGTACAAGTGACGCGAACTTCAGCGTCATGACTAGCGATCCCAACAGCGACCGCCTGGCGTTGGCTGTCGTCACCGACAATTCCGAAATCTGGATCTCGGTCTGGGACGGCGCGGCCTGGGGTTCGCAACTGGCTGCCACCACCACGGCAGCCATCACGACCGCTCCCGTCGTCGGCTTGGCCTTCGAGCACAACTCGGGCGAATTGCTGGCTGTATACGGGGAGACCGGCAGCAACTTGGTTAAGTACCGGACATGGAGCGTGGCGAGCGGTTGGTCCGGCGAACTGTCCGGTCCCGATTTGGGAAACACGCCCAACTCACTCTCGCTAGTGTCGGACCCGAATTCCAACCGCGTCATGCTGGCCTCGCACGATTCGAGCAAGGATGTGGACTACGTCGAGTGGAGCGGCTCGGCATGGGGCACGAAGACGCAGATGTCGGGCGATTCAGGCATCACGGCGGCTGATCCGGTGCGGTTCGTGTACTACGACAACAACCGCGCGCCGGTGATCACGTCGAACGGCGGCGGCGGATCGGCCAGTGTGTCCGTGCTTGAAGGGACAACCGCCGTGACCACGGTCGTCGCAACCGATGCCGACGGCGATACGCGGACCTATAACATCATCGGCGGTGCAGACGCCGCGAGCTTCTCAATCAATCCTTCCACGGGCGTGCTCCGTTTTGTATCGGCTCCCGATTTTTCCAGCCCGACTGATACCAACGGCGACAACATCTACTTGGTGATTGTGGGAACGAGTGACGGCACCGGTGGCACGGACAGCCAAGCTCTCGCCGTGACCGTCACGAACGACAACGAAGCGCCGGTGATCACGAGCAACGGCGGCGGTGCCACCGCCTCGATCAACGTGGCCGAGAACACGACCGCCGTCACGACCGTCACCGCCACCGACGCCGACCTGCCGGCGCAGACCCTGACCTACTCGATCAGCGGTGGAGCGGACGCGGCGAAGTTCTCGATCGTCGGTTCGACGGGAGTCCTGACATTCGTTTCGGCCCCGAATCGGGAATCACCGACCGACGTGGGTGGCAACAACGTCTACGACGTGACCGTGCAGGTGAGCGACGGAGCGGGGGGACTCGACACGCAAGTCATCGCCGTCACCGTGACCGATGTGGACGAATTCGACGTCTCTACCCCGATCGACACCGACGCGACGGCCAACGCCGTCAACGAAAACGCCGCCAACGGCACGGTCGTCGGCCTCACCGGCTTCGCGACGGATGCCGACGCCACGACGAACGCCGTGACGTACTCGCTGTTCGACAACGCCAGCGGTCGGTTTGCGATCGACGGTTGGACCGGCGTCGTGACCGTGGTCAACGGCTTGCTCCTGAATCGCGAAGCCGCCGCCTCGCACGACATCACCATCCGAGCCACCAGCGCCGACGGCTCGACCGCCGACAGCCTCTTCACCATCTCCCTGAACGATGTCGATGAGTTCGACGTCTCGGCTCCGATCGACACGAACGCCGCCGCCGATGCCGTCAACGAGAACGCCGCCAACGGCACGGTGGTCGGCATCACCGGGTTTGCGAGCGATGCCGATGCCACGAACAACGCGATCAGCTACAGCCTCGACGACAACGCGGGCGGACGGTTCACGATTAACGCGGCCACCGGCGAACTGACCGTCAACGGACTGCTTGACTACGAAGCCTTCACCAGCCACGACGTCACCGTGCGAGCCCTCTCGGCTGACGGCTCGTTCAGCACGCGAGTCTTCACGATCGTGATCACCGACGTGAACGAATCCAGCATCACCGCGATCAACGACACCGACGCCGCAAGCGACGAAGTCGCCGAGAACAGCGCGATGGGCACTACGGTCGGACTCACGGCCCTCGCCGACGACGCTGATGGTACCGACATCGTCAGCTACTCCCTGGACGACAACGCCGGCGGACGGTTCGCGATCAACAGTTCGACCGGAGCCGTCACCGTCGCCGGAGCTCTCGATGCCGAAACCGCCCTCCTGCACAACATCACCGTCCGAGCGACCTCGACCGACACCAGCTTCACGACCCGCACCTTCACGATCGCGATCCTCGACATCGACGAGTTCGATATCACCGCGATCAGCGATGCCGACGCCACCGCCGACGAAGTCACGGAGAACGCCGCGATCGGCACGCCCGTCGGGATCACCGCCTTTGCCGGCGACGACGACGCGACGACCAACGGCATCACCTACACGCTCGACAACAACGCTGGCGGCCAGTTCGCGATCCACGCCACATCCGGCGTCGTAACCGTCGCCGGAGCGATCGACCGTGAAGCCGGTTCAACGCGCACGATCACCGTCCGAGCAACCTCACAAGACTTTTCGACGACAACACGGTCCTTCGTCATCACGGTCAACGACGTCGATGAGTTCGACATCACTCCGATTAGCGACACGGATCTGACCGCTGACAACGTCACCGAGAACGCGACCGTCGGCACGGTGGTCGGCATCACCAACTTCGCTTCCGATGCCGATGCCACCACGAATGCGATCATTT
>JANNDA010000649.1:0-3978 GCA_031387195.1 Planctomyces sp.
ATCTTCGTTTACCGCATGACGGGCATCGGCCCGGACGGGCGTTCGCGAGGTTCGTTCTATTCGACAGGCCACGAACCGCTGTGCTTCAAACGTTTGAGCGCGGTCGGATACGAGCCACCCAAGGGACTGTTTGTTGCTCGCGAACTGTCTTCCGATGCCAATTATCGTCCGGGTGTGTAGTCGTTGAATGTCAGCCGAGAAAACAAGGTTCGTCCTCATGGCCGTTGACCTCCCCATTTATCGCCCGATCGCATCGCAACCGAACTTCTCCGGAATTCTGCGTCAGCAACAACGCTTCGCGGGAGCCGATCAAGACGCGGTAAGCGATCGGATCAACTCGTCGTTTGACCGGCTCATGATGCAGTCGGGACTGGCGATCTCGCCTGCGACGGTGATCATGTTGTGTCTATTTTCCGGCGTCGTTTTGGGTGGTTTGATACTGGTGTTTCAAGAGAATTTGTTGTCGGCCACGATTGGGCTGGTGATGGGTTCGGTGATTCCATTGTTGTCCGTGATGTTTGCTCGCATGCGTCGTCAGAGTCAGATGACACAACTGTTGCCCGGGATGATCGAAGAATTGGCTCGCTCGGCGAAAACCGGACGGAGCATTGATCAATGCTGTGCGATGGTGGCAGACGATACGCCGGAGCCGTTGGGTTCAGAGTTACGTGTTTGTGCTCGCCGCATGCAGATGGGTGAGGACGTCGCGTCATCACTCAAAGATTTGCCGGATCGCACCGGACTGGTCGCCTTGAACATCCTCGTGACGACGCTGTCGGTGCATCAAGAGACCGGCGGAGACCTCGTCATGGTGCTGCAACGATTGGCTCAAACCATTCGTGACCGCCTGTTGTTTCTCGGCCGATTGCGAGCGATCACAATTGGCAGTCGTTGGACGGCGCTCCTGATGATTGCCTTGCCGCCGTTGATTATTCTGTTCTTCACGCTGCGTGAACCGACTTACTTGAACATGTTGCTGAGCACCTATTGGGGCAAGTTCATGACCATTACGGCTGTGATTTTGGACCTAATTGGTTCGGTCGTGGTGTTGTCGATCCTACGAGGCAGCCAGCGAACCTAATGGATAGCGGCAGCGAAGTCGCAAAAGTAACCCGCAGCGTTAGCGAGGGTGGGTGCTTCATCAGACTCTGAATTCCTTGTTTTGTGGACCGCCCGCCCTCGCTAACGCGTCGGGTTATTTCGTGAGCTTCGTCACACCGAACCGTGAGTGTCTGACCGAACGGTAACACAATCATGATCACAACCACCGGATTCTTGATCGCGTTCTATAGCCTCTGTGGCGTGATCTGTGCCTTGGCGTTGACCCGGTACTTCCGACGGCGCCGGCGCGAAAAATTATTGGAGCAGCGACCGTATGAAGAGGTCGCTCGGCTGGACCGGATGTCGTTGGAGATCAATAGCGCTGCCGATCATCCACAGAATCCTGTCGGCGTGACGGTTGATTCACCGCATCTGTCGATCGTCAAACCGCAGCTCGCGGCCACGATGATGCCGTCCACGGCGGCGAGTCTTTCTTCCGCAGCCGCGAATGCTTCCGCAACGCGAAACTCAGACGAACCGCAGGCAAACGGTGGCATGCGGTCGTATCAATCTCCGGGATTGGAAGCGACGACGTGGCAGGACCGCACGTTGTTTTCGCCATCAACGCAGTCAGGTTGGCGCGGCAGTGCCGTGATTCCGCGACTTGAACCGCACGACGTTCCGACCGTTGATAAGAGCGATTACGCGTTTGGTTCAGCAACGCCGGTTCTCGCGTCGTTCTTGCCGGAATCTGAGGGCTCGAAGCAGACACTGGCTCGCGAACTGAAACAAGCAGGGGACTACGCGCCACATGCTCGCGAGAATCTGGCAGCGACTCGATTTCTCATGATGATGGGCGCGATGCTCGTTGGTGGCGTGCTGGTGATTGTGATGCCCCGGGTGATTGAGCGACCGCTGTTACTGGGGACGCTCGTGCTCATGGCGCTTGGCTGGGCTATTCCAGCACTGATCGTTCGCAGTCGAGCGAAGACGCGGCGTACTGATATCGAACTCGCGATTCCCGACATGATGGACATGCTCAATATGTGCGTCAGCCAGGGGCTGACCGTGCCAGATTCACTCGGCCGAGTGGCCCGCGACTTGAAGCCCGTTTATCCCGCGCTGGCTCAAGAACTGGCGATCGTCGTCGATCAATCGAAAGTCGGGACTCTGAACGAAGCCCTGACAAACTTCGGCGAGCGGATCGACATTCCGCAAGTGGACTCATTCGTGTCGCTCATCACGCAGACCGAGCGGATGGGAACGAGCGTGTCCGACGCGCTCGCCGAATACTCGGACACGATGCGCGAAAGCTTGCGACAACGGGCCGACGAACGCGCCAACCAAGCCTCATTCTCTTTGCTGTTTCCGACCGTGTTCTGCTTGATGCCGGCCGTGTTCCTGTTCTTGATGGGACCAGCCATCATTGAAATGGCCAAGTTCACGGATGCTGGTGGTCTGCAGGGATTGAACGACGGACGCCAGGCGTTGCGCAACGTTAACCAGCAACAACAAGTTCGCTCGGGTACAGCCGGTGCGGGTGCGAATCCGTAACAGTCGTCTCAAAGAATCTGAGTCATCCCGGCGGTCAGCACGTCGTCAATTTCCGGTTCGCAGAAGGCGACGCTGACTTCGTAGCCGCCATTGGGGTACTCCTCTTTCACGGGGATGTACCACGGGCCGCCGTCGCCATAGGCCGCCGTGCAGACGAAATCATTCGGAGCGACTTTCTGAGCGCGGAGTTGGTATTCGATGAATGACTCGGCGGGGAGGTGCAGCAACTTCACGCCGCCGACATGCAGCGAACTGAGCACGATCGGAGTCTGTTTCTCGACGCGACGCAGCCACGACAGCATGTATGACGGGCGGTTGCGGTTCACGACGGCGTTGGTCTTGGTCGAGATTTGTTGAGCGATCATTTCGGCGTGCAGTGATGACCGAGGCGGCGGCAGAATTTTGGCAGTCTTCCAGCCGAGCTTTCCAGCACTGATCTCGGCTCGTTCGAGATTCGCTTCCGAAGCAACAATGCCGTCGTAAATGCGTTTCGTCAGAATCGGTCGCACGGCTTTCGAGCCATCGTTGTACTTGCCCGCCGAGACGTTTCCCGCGCAGCCGGTGAAATAGACGTGCAAGCAATCCGGTTCGTCCTGCTGCCGCTGCTTGCGAGCCAAGCCAGCAAAGTCGCTGGTCGCTCGACCGTCGGCGTAGTAGCTCATTGGATGCGTCGCGTAGTAATGCAGCGAGGCGAGTTTTTTCTCACCGTTGAAGAACGCGACCGTTTTCAAGAACGGGTCGATCAGCCCGTCTGGCAGCGCGATCAATTTCGGATCGGTACACGCACTGCCGCGCATCGCCAGAACTTTACCGGCCTCGTCGCGATGCACTCGACGGTTGGACGCGACACATTCGATCCTTCCCTGGCCCCAGCCAATGTGCGTCACCGGGCGAGCTTGCTTGATCGCCTTATCGACGGCGGTTCGGCCCGCGTCGAGACAGCGTTTGAAGAAGTCGAGATCCACGACGTGTGGCAAGTCTCCCTCAGCGGCGACAATTCGTTCGGCTTCGAGACACGCCATCGGCGCGTTGTGTTGATGCACGCAATGCACGGCGACTCGATCTGCCGTCGTTCCCGCCGCCTGGGCGAGTGCCGTCCGCCATTCGACGTGCGCCTCATTCAGCAGGCCGGTCCAATCGACCGCACACAACACAATCGGCTTGCCCGCTCCGAGCAACACGACGCCGATGGCTTCGAGCGAATCGTCCACAACCTCAATCGGTTTGATCCACCCACCGCAACACGAATGTCCGATCGGCGGTGTGACATCAAACTTGAACGTAGCAATGTGTAATCCACCGGCGCTGGTCTGTGCCGCGTTGAGTGCTTGATTGACCGACAACGTCCAACCAGCGGCGGTTGTGAGGACGGTCTCTTGGAGA
>JANNDA010000657.1:0-8211 GCA_031387195.1 Planctomyces sp.
AGCGGTGCTGACACACCGCACTCCAAAGGTCACCCCGGCCACTGAAAATCTTTGACGCGCTTCGCCAGCATCTCCTTCATCTCCGCCGCCGAATAACCGAGATGCACAGCCTCCGTCAGCAGCTTGTCGAGCAACTCCGCCACTCGTTCGTCGCGAACACGCTTCATCAAGTCGCGCCTTGGAGCCCCGACGAAAACGCCCAATCCCTGCCGCGTGACGAGCATCCCTTCGCGTTCCAGTTCCTGGTACACGCGAGCGATCGTGTTCGGATTCACGACCACGTTCTTCGACAACTGCCGCACCGACGGCAATTGCTCATCTGGCTGCAAATCGCCGCGAGCGATCGCCGACCGAATCTGCTCGGCCAATTGCCGATAGATCGGGATCTTGCTGGCGGTATTGATCTGCAATTGCATGGCGACCTCGCTGAACTGTACTAACTAAAGTAGTACAGTTAGGCGAAGGTGTCAAGCGTTGTTTCGTGGCGGCAAGCTTCCAGCTTGCCAGCCTCCCCGTGGTTGTGAAGCTCACAAGCTGGAAGCTTGTGGCTACGCCTTCGGACGCATGGCTAACAGCCGCAGTTGCTTGTCGTGGTGCGCGGTCGCGAGCTGGATGCCGTCGGGATGCAGCGCGAGATCGCGCACGGCGTTGCCGATGTTGAACACAAAAATTTCGTTCTTCTCGCCCGGCTTCCAGAAGTAAACGGCCCCGCCACCGCCGCCGCCGACCGCGCCGATCAGGTGCCCTTCCGGATGAATCGCCAAGCCGAAGACTTTGCCATTCACGTTCGCTTTCGCGAGATGGGCCAGCGTCTCTTTGCCCGATTCCCAATCGACCATGCACAGCGCGGGATTGCCGACGCCGGCGAAGGCGTTCGAGACGTTTGTGATGCCGCCGGCCCCGAACTGTTTGCCGTCCTTGGCGAACTGAAGCGAATACGGCCCACCGTAGTCGGCCATGAAGGTTGGGTCATATTTGTGGAGCGTAGCCACTTTGAACGTGCGGAGTTGCTTGCCGGTATCGACTTCCCAGTCGATGAAGTTGGCGACTAGATCGCCAGACAACAGATTCTTGCCGCCGGGGTGAAAGGCAACGTTGTAAACGTGCCGCTCGTGACCGGCGAACTCGCGGACCAAACTGCCGTCGTCCGCTTTCCAGAGTTTGACCTTCAAGTCATTGCCGCAGGTGGCGATGAACTGACCGTCCGGGCTGATGTCGATCGCTCGAATCCAACCGGCATGAGCCTCCACCTTTCGCAGTGGGGCGGGCTTCTCGGCAGCGGCGGTCGGCCACCAAATCAGTCGGCCGTCGTGTCCGCCGGTGAGCAGCGTCTCTCCCTTGTTGACGAACGCGATCGCGCGGACCCACGAATCGTGACCTCCCTCGAAGTCGGTCTTCATTCCGGTCGTCAAATCCCAGCGGGCGACTTTGGCGTTTTGCTGACCGACAAACACAAACCGGCCGGCCGGATCGAAACGGCAGGAGATGAGCGACGCTTCGTTGGCAAACGATTTCACGACGTGAGTCTGCATCGGATCGGCGGGCATGATGATTCTCCGGTGGGACGAGGTGCCTGATCCTGGCTGTGGATCACAACGTTGGCGGGGGTTCGAGCGACACGATAAGCTCGCGCGACGCAGTTTGGGAGGCGAGCTTGTGATTGTGGGTCTCGGAACAGACATCGTCGAAGTTGAACGAATCAGCCGGATGATCGAGCAGCACGGCGATTCGTTTTTGCAACGGATCTTTACGGCGGCTGAAGTGGAATACTGCCAGCAGCGCAAGCACAGCGCCGAGCCGTTCGCTGGCCGCTGGTCGGCGAAAGAAGCGGTGATGAAGGCGCTCGGCACGGGCTTCATCCAAGGGACGCACTTTCAAGAAATTGAAGTCGTCTCCGAAACGTCCGGTCGCCCCCGAGTCGTCTTGCACGGTTCGACGGCGGAAATCGCGAATCAACTGGGGATCGACGAAGTCCTGATCACGATCTCACACTGCCGTGAGTACGCGACTGCAACGGCGATCGCCCTGGGTTGATTTGAATCCCGACATTGACACCTTTGATTGACGGAGAAGTTTTCATGCGATGTTTCCAGCGATCTTTCTTCGTGCTGAGTTGTTGGACGTTGCTCGTCAGCCTGACCGGCACGTTGATGGCGACGGAGTTTGATCCCACCAAGTTGGCGCAGATCAAAACTCGGATGCAGGCGTTCGTAGATCAGAAATTGATCGCTGGAGCAGTCACGGTCGTCGGCTCAAAAACGGGCGTCGCGTCTCTTGAGGCGGTCGGCTTTCAGAAGTTGGAGACCAAACAACCGATGGCTCAGGATGCGCTGTTTCGGATCGCATCAATGACCAAACCGATCACCGCTATCGGCATTATGATTTTGCAAGAAGAAGGCAAACTCTCGGTTGATGACCTTGTCGAAAAACACGTGCCGGAGTTTCGCGGTCAGCGAATCGTGGCGTCGCGCGACGGCGATAACCTCACCCTGAAGAAACCGACGCGAGCGATCACCATCCGCGATTTGCTGACTCACACGTCCGGCTTGCCGGGCGGATTTCCGATCGGCATGGCCGATTTGTATTCGCGCCGACAGCACACGCTGGCGGAAGCGGTCTTGGTCAGTTCGCAGCAACCGCTCGACTTTGAACCCGGCAGCAAGTGGGCGTACTGCAACGCCGGGATCGACACACTCGGTCGCATCATTGAAGTGGCTTCGGGGCAGTCTTACGAAGCTTTCTTGACCGCTCGCATCTTTGGACCGCTGGGAATGAACGACACGTGCGTCTTTCCAAGCGAAGCACAGACGGCTCGCATCGCCGGTTTGTACGACAGCAAAGAGGGAGAGCTGATCGTCGCGAACAAACCGATCGTCGGCCCGGCGGCAGCAGCAAAGCATCCGATACCGGCAGGCGGGCTGTATTCGACCGGAGCTGATTTGGCAAAGCTCTATCAAGCGATGCTCAACGCCGGGAGCTTGAACTCGACGAAGATCATCTCGTCCGAGAGTGTGCTGGCAATGACGAAAGTCCAAACGGGCGACCTGCCCTGCGGCTTCGTTCCCGGGATGAGTTTCGGCTTCGGATGGGCGGTCGTCAAAGAGCCGAAAGGAGTCACCGCGATGGTCTCGGCGGGGACTTACGGACACGGCGGCGCGTTTGGCACGCAGGGTTGGATCGACCCGCAACAAGACCTGTTCGTCGTGCTGTTGATTCAGCGAGCCGGTCTTGCGAACGCGGACGGCTCAGACATTCGCCGCGATTTGCAGCAGATCGCGGTCGAGGCGATCAAACGCTAGCCCAAATTATTCAAGAAAGAACCACGGATCACACGAATGTCACGGAGTCATCAGGATCTTGATTGCGCGACAGCAAAACAGACTGTCGAAACTACTGATGGCAAATTCTCGGCGCAACTTCCTTCATCCCCGAATCATCCGTGAACTCCGTGTGATCCGTGGTGAATAATCCCAGCTAGTGCTGCGTCACTTCTTCTTTTTCTTCGGCTTCTTCTTGGGAGCTTCTTCGAGGTCTTCGATTTCCTCGAAGTCATCGGCGATGGCGAATTCCGCCGTCTCCGCTTGAGCCACATCGTCCTCGTCGAGATCAAACTCCGAGCCGTTATCGACCGCCTCGAAATCGTCGTCACCGTCGAAGTCTTCGGACTCGGCGACTTCTTCTCCCTCGAAGGCATCCATGTCTTCTTGGTGGAACTCTTCGGCCTCAGCGTCGGAGCCGTCCGCTACTTCGACGGCCTCAGACGATCCGCCATCCGCCGCTGGTTCGTCAGCGGCACCTTTGGACTTATCGGTGTAGAAAGCGATCGCGTAAATCGGCGGCCAAACGGCGACAAGCAACGCAAAGAAGGCGGTCACGACAACCATTCCTCCCAGCATCTTCTTGTCCCAAATGTGCTTGAGCGTCAGGGCCATCACCATCAGATACACCAAGTATCCGGCGGGGATAGCGGCCACGAGCGACAGCAGAATCAGGCTGATCTTTTTCACGATGCACTTTCGGCGTCACGGACAGAATGGTCACTCACCCCAATGATCAATGACCAACGACCAATAGCCAATGATCAATTTTGTTTTCTTCGCGTTACCGGAATCGAAGTTCCCCACCCAGCGTCAGTCCTTGCCAAACCATTTGACGGAAACTGGGGTCAACTGCGATTGCCGCCGGGTTACTCGAACCATTGTCGTTGTAGTAAATGTTGTTCGCAGGCCGCGTGATGCCACCCGCAACCATGATCTGATAGCCGACATTCAACGAGAAGTTGTCTCGCAGATGAAACTTGCTGTAGAAGGAGAAGTCGCCAATCGGAGCGAAGTGAGTTCCTTCCTCCTGCGTCTCGACGAATGCATCACCCTGACTGCGTAGTTGGAAGGAGGAGACGCTGGCTTTGTATTTGTTGATGCCGAAGGCCACTTTGGGCTCGAAGCCGAGCGTCAACCACGGGGTGACGTACTCAAAACGTGCTCCGATTTGCGGGGCGAAAACGCGGTTGTTCGCGTCTGAGTCAATGTAGCTCACCAGCGGTGTTTGCAGACCACCGAGTTGATCGAACGTGCCACGCTGCCCCAAGCTTTCATGGATGTCGAGGTATCGAAAGCCCGCCAAAGGACGAGTGACGAAGCCTTCTTCGTACTGCGAATTCCCGATCCAGTTGGCTTCACCACCGAAGAGAGCCGTGTTCTGGAAGACTTGAAATGCTTTGTCATAGAGAAAGATGTTTGAGCCGAGTGACACGTCGTTGACAACATTGTTGAGTTGCCCATCCGTCAGCGTGGTCGTAGCCAGTTGAATCTGTGCGCTCGGATTGAGAACGGGGCCCGGAGGGATCGCTCGTGTGTCGTCGGCATGTTCTCGCTGGAAGGCCATGAAGTTAGCCTCAAAGCTGCCGATCGTGGTCGGTAGTCCGACCGTGCCTCGAAAGCCTTGCACGTTGCGAAAATGCAGTTGCTCAGTTGTCGGGACTTTTGCAGTCGCCGGCTGACCGGCAATGGTGGCCTGAAATGGTCGCGACGGATCGACGACTCCACCAACGGCTGATCCCAGAAGCGTGTTGCCTGGGTCTTGGAACGTGTAATTCAAGAACTCCATGCGGAGCCAAGTTGACTTGGCGACCATTGACACGAAGCGGTCGGCCGGAGTGTTTTCGTAGTCCCAGCCTTTGTCGGTCGGCAAACGCTCGGTGGTGATACCGTCGGGGCCGATGCCGTATTGCTGGTTCGTGTAGATGTGCCCATCGTCAGGATAGTCGTACGCAAGTACGCCCGACGCGGGCCAACTATTGGGTGCGTCATAGGAACCAGGTGTGTAAATCCTAGGAGGGGAAATCGTTCCCGGAGCCGGCTGAGCCTGCGTCGTTGCCGACGCAGCCAATAGCAGGCCCCACACCCCCAACACGTAGACTGCGAAGCGGCTTCGCATAGTCCTCTTCCTGCCTTTGAGACACTCACCTGAGTCCGATCAATCAGTCGGACGAACCGCCGGCACGACCCGGCGGAATGTACTTCGTGTATCGGACATGCCGATCAGCGAACTTGGGTGAAATCTCGCGGTCGTATCGCGAAGTGCGGTCGTAGCTGTCGTAGCGAGGCGTGAGCGGCAGAAAGTGCCGAGGATGGTCACGCGGCTTTCGAGATCAGTTCAGCGTCTGGCATCTCGGGACGCTGCAAGAATCGCTCTTCACCAAACAGCACCACTCCGATGGTTCGCGCGACGATCCACGCATCGAGCCTCAAGCTCAACTGATCCACGTATTCCGCGTCGTAGACCCAACGTTCTGGCCACGTCAAATGGATGTTGCCGCGAACCTGCGACAGCCCCGTCATGCCCGGCCGCACCTTAAGTCGGCGTCGCGCCAACGTGGTGTACTCCGCCAGTTGAGCCGGTAGCGCCGGTCGAGGTCCAACCAGCGACATGTCACCGCGGACAATGTTGAGGATCTGCGGCAGCTCATCCAGTTTGAAACGCCGCAACCAATATCCGACCGCCGTGACTTCGTCGGTCTTGCCGAAGACTTCTTGATGAGCCGTTCGCTGCTTATCGGTCATCGTCCGAAACTTCAGCGTGCGGAACATTGCTCCGCGATATCCGAGCCGTTCTTGCACAAAGAACACCGGCCCGCGCGATGTCAGCTTGATCAGCACGGCCACGATCACGAACAATGGCGACAACAGGACGGCGATCGGAACTGACACGCACAAATCAACGAACCGTTTGCCGAAGGCGCGGTAAGGCGAATGGGACTGATGCGAATCATGAGATTGATGGGAATCATAAGTCCCATGATTCCTATCTGTCCCATCGTTCAACGACAGCTTTGCCAGCCTTCGATAGTCATCGACCAACGCCTGCCAAATGTCTTCGCGGCGGAAGTCACGAGCCGCACGGCGACGTCCCGCTTCGCCGTGTTGTTTACGGACGAACGGTTCGCGCAGATACCGGCCGATCGCGCTCGTCAGCCCAATGACGTCACCAATCTCAACCAGCGTCCCCGTCGAGCCGTCCACGACTGCGTCGATCGTGCCGGTCGCCTTGAAGCCGACCACCGGTAATCCGGCTGCCGCCGCTTCGAGCGGGACGTTCGGAAATCCTTCGCGGGACGACGGAAAGGCCAGCAGGTCGAAGAGGCCGTAATACAACGCGACCTCTTTCATCGGCCCGGTCAGCACAACGTTCGGGTGTGATTGCAGACGACTCAGCAAGTCAGCCGGTAGCGGGTCGCCTGGTTCGACCTCACCGACGAGCATCAACCGAGCTTCCGGAAACTCGGACAGCAGCCGCTCGAACGCAGCGAATAGTTCGGGGATCCCTTTGTCGCGCGTCATCCGACCAACAAACCCAATGACCGGGGCATCGGCTGGAACGGTCCACTTCGCGCGGAGTTCTCGAATCTCCGACCACTGCTTCTCGCTGAATTGAAATCGTTCCACATTGACGCCGTTCGATGATCCGTATCGTAAGACGATTGTCTTACTCAGCATCGTCAATCTGCGTGCGACATAAACATCACGCAGGCTGTGGCTGACGACGATGACTTGATGAGCACACGCCGCCGCAAGCCGCTCCGTCCAATTCAGGAGTCGGCCCTTCCAGCCCGTGGCCGTTTCCAAACGCAGACCGCGGAGCGTGTAGATACGCACTGGAACTCGACACAACCAGGCCGCGAGATTCCCCAGCAAACCGGCCTTGGGAGTTCCGGCATTCACAATCTGCGGTCGCAACTTTCGCAGCGCGACGCAAAGTTGCCACAGCGCTTTGAAATCACGCCACAGTGAGATTTCTCGTTCCATCGGAATCGGGACGACGGTGACTCCTTCGCGTTGAGCAATCGCCGACAACGACTCGTGCGGCGAGGCGATGAGCGTCACGTCGAAACCTTGTTCTCGCAGAAAGGCGAGTTGCCCGCGCATCAGAAATTCGGCGCTCATCGCGTGCGTCGTGATGTAGCAGAGCCGCGTGCGATCCTCATCCCGTCGTTGCATCACACCCTCTCTCGTCACTTCGCCGTGTAACCGCCATCAACGACGAGCGACGTTCCCGTGATCCAGCGGCCGGTATCAGCCAGCAAGAACGCGATCGCATTCGCCACATCGACCGTCGAACCGAACCCCAGCGGGTGAGCCGCTCGCAGAATTTCATACTGTTCGGCGGGCATTTTATGCGCGACCGATTCGGTCATCTCCGACCGCACATGTCCTGGCGAAACGCAGTTCACGCGAATTTCTTCCGCAGCGTATTCCAGAGCCAGCGAGCGACTAAAGCTGTCCAACGCCCCTTTGCTGGCAGAGTAAATCGACAACGCCGGCAGCCCAACCAGGCTCATGATCGAGGAGACAAAGACGATCGACGACGGCTTGTGACAAACTCCCCGTTGGCGAAAGCTTTTGGCCAATTGCACCGCCGCCAGCAAGTTGATTCGTAGCAACTCGTCAATGTTTTCTGGCGTCGTGACACGCAGCGGTCGAGTCAGTTGCATCCCCGCACAATGCACGAATCCATGCAGCCCGCCCTCTTCCGTGCCGACTCGTTTCATCCACTCATTGATCAATCCGATCTGACTGAGATCGAACGGCTCGACACGACACGGAGCGCCGTCAAGCTTACCGACCGTCACATTCAACTGCTGTCGGTTGCGGCCAACCAAGACCACTTTCGCGCCCAGTTGGCTGAGCAACACGCTGGTTTCTCGCCCGATCC
>JANNDA010000692.1:0-9451 GCA_031387195.1 Planctomyces sp.
CTCGATCTGGCCGGGACATTCTCGGCGCAATCACTCGGCATCGAAGCGCAGCCGATCAACGTGCGGCTGTTTGTGGAGGATTACCTCCCCGGCCGCGAGCGGGTTTATTCGCCGACTTACATGTTGTATGTGCTCAACGCCGAGCAGCACGCGATCTGGGTGACCGAGATGCTCAGCAAGTGGCATCGGCAGTCGCTCGAAGTCCGCGACCGCGAGATGCAGTTGCACGAAACCAATAAGCAACTGCGTGACCTCTCTCCGGAACAGTTAGATCAGCCGGACGCTCGCAAACGAATCGACACGCAGGCGACCGCCGAGCGAGCGAACGGGCGGCGGCTCTCGAATCTCGTCGTCAACGGCGAAGACTTGGTCAAGCAAGCAATGCGTAATCCGGAGATCGGCGTCGGCCATTTGGAAAAGTGGGCCGAGATGTTGCAGGTTCTCAAAGACATCTCCGGCAACCGAATGCCTTCCGTGGCCGACTTGTTGAAGCAGGCTGCTCAAGCACCACAAGTCGCTGCGAACACACCGAGCAACAAGGCTCCGAAGGTTGGCGAAACGCGAGCCTCCGCTGCCGGTCAGCCGAGCAATCCTGATCCGAACGACAAAGGCAAGAAGCCGACGACGAAAGCTCCCTCGATCAACGATGTCGAATCGTCACACGGTTTCGCAAAGAAGGACAACAAAAACTCACCGGCTCCGAAGCCAGGCTCGCCAAGTCAGGGGCTGCCCGGCACCACGCTGATTGGCCCGCCCGGAAAAGGGGACGACTCGTGCCCAGCCGATCAAAAGGTTGAGGAGGCGGTCAAAGAGCAACAAGACTTGCTGGCGGAGTTTGAAAAGATTGCGGATGAACTCAATAAAGTGCTGGCGAACCTCGAAGGGAGCACGCTGGTCAAGCGGCTCAAAGCCGAGTCGCGATTGCAGTACAAGATCGGTGGCCGCATCGGCGATCAGGTCGGCGAGGCGTTTGGCTTGTCGTCGAGTACGGCCAAAGAAGCGACGATGAAGCTCTTCGCCGAATTGGTGACTCAAGAAGCCAAGAGCAGCCAATCTGTCTCGAACATCATGGACGACCTGCAAGCGTACTTCGAGCGACGTCGCATGGCCTCCTTCAAGGTGGTGCTCGACGACATGCGATCGCAAGACGTGATCGGCGGCCTGCGACAACTGGGCGATGACTTGAAAAAGGAGAACGGCCTGTCGATGGCTCAATGCGAGTATTGGTCCGATGCGATGGACCGCTGGGCGGAGGACTTGGTGGACCCCGTCAAGGGGGGCACCTGACCCGGCGGCAAATCGCGCGGCAGTTTGCCGCCATCCATCGTTCTCGAAGTTCTGCAAATCCTCGAAGGTGAAGTGAATCTGCGTGAAGAAACGCGAGTGACCGAACAAGCTCGCCCGGCCATCGAAGCGGCCGAGCACAGCAAACAAGCGGGCCAACTCGCTGAGACTCAGCAGAAGCTCGGTGAGCGTGTTGAGAACGTCGTCGATCGCATCCGTGCTTTGCCGGACGGTGAAACGGAGTTCGGTAAAGAGATCGGTCTGTTGATGAAGGTTGCCGAAGTCATGCACGACGCGATGGTCATCTTGAAGAAACCAGACACAGGCTCACCGGCGATCGCGGCTGAGACGGAAGCGATCGAACTGTTGTTGAAGTCCAAGCGAATCAACCCGAAGGGGGGCGGCGGAGGTGGAGCAGATCCCGGTGGCGGTGGCGGCGGAACGACCAACGATTCCGCGTTGACGTTGCTCGGTTCGGGACTCAACGACAAAGAAGTCCGCGAAGATCACGGCGTGTCGCAATCGACGGGTGACTCCGGCCCGAAACTTCCCGAAGAGTTCCGCAACGGCCTGGACGAGTACTTCAACCGGCTGGAAAAGAGCGGCGGAAAATAGGTCATTGAGTTCAATGTAGGACGGGCACTCCTACCGGTCTTGCGATCCGCGACGGGCAAGAGTGCCCGTCCTACAAAACGCTTTTTGCCAGAGTGTGTTCCGAGAAAGGAGTTCCAATATGCGACCATGCCGCACAATCGCGATTGCTGTTGCGATGACGTTCGCTGTGTTGCTGGTTGGGCTTTCTCAAGATGCTCTCGACGAACGGCCTCACAACCCCGTTCCCGAATTCGCGGCCCCGCTTACGGCCGAGCAGTTTGAAGCGGGAAATGAGTTCCTCGAAAACCTCGATTGGATGTTTCAGTCGCTGGTTGAAGGAGTCCTCGTCATTGAGGAACCGGATGCGATGGCCGAGATTGATCCGTCTGAATTGGACGACGCGATTGAATCGAGCTTCGAGGAGTTTCGGCCAAGCGTCAAAGCTCAATTGTTGTTCTTGAAGAAGACCGGCAATTTGTCGGAGGAGCAGTTTCAGACGATCAGCGAATGTGGCGAGTACAAAGTCAAGGAGACTTTGCGAACGTACATCGTTGGGGCCTTGCAGACGCAGTTGCGTGATCCGAATTTCAATCCAGAAGCGGACATGCCGCAAATCATCCAAAAAACGTTGCTGGACTTTATGAAGTCACAGCTCAGCGCTGATCAATCTCAACTGTATGACTCCGAACTCACGGCGCGAGCCGCTCATCGTAAGCGAGTGACGGTTCTGAACGTTGTCGCACGGCTCGACGCGGACTTGCTGCTGTTGCCGGAACAGCGAGAGCAGTTCACGCAGTTGATTGAGTCTGAATGGCAGGACTCCTGGGGGCAATCCCTGGGAGCGTTGATGCCCGATGCCAACTTTATACCGGCTTTGCCTGACGACAAAGTGTCGGCCATTCTGAAGGACTATCAACGCGCTGTGTGGCAAGGTCAGAACTACAACCGCGAGGCCGCCGACTGGGACGACGATCCGCTGGATTTGCTTCAGGAAGATGAAGAATTTGAAGCGGATGACATGAACCCCGAAGAGGGCGAAGCAGAGAAGCCGTTGGCGATACGCGATTGAAGGTCGTTGTCTTTTTTGTGGCAAAGCATCGAAGGCTCCCGAAACGGAATAGTGACATGGGTTTGAAACATACTAGCCCGACGCGCGAGCGAGGGACGAGCGGCATCACCACTCGCGGATGCTTCATCCCTCGCTTGCGCGTCGGGCTAGTGTGTGGACTCGCCGCGTTGTTATTGACCTCGGCGTCTGCGGATGACCCTGCTGTCCAAGAAACGAAACCGGCGGCTAAGGCTGTAGAAGCGAAGCCGGTTGACGCCAAACAAGTGCTCGAAGTCTTTGAAGCGCTGGGCAATCTCGTTGACGATGTCGTCGCCGTGGCGGCGGGAGCGCCGATCGCTGCTGATCCTCTGGAGCAGCAATTCGCTCCGCAGGTTCAACTGGTCGTCAATTCCGAGCTGCACTTCATGCGCAAGGTCTGTCAGCCGACGGCCAAGCAATACGAAAGTCTCAAGCTGGTCGGAGACCGAGCGGCCAAGAATACCGTGAGAAAAATCGCACAAGTTCAAAAGAAGATGCAGCAAGGGGTTCAACCAGGACAACAAATCGAATGGCCTGATCCGCGCAGTGTCGTCTCCGAACTGTTGGTCAAAGAGATCGCGGCCACACTGTCGGTTAAGCAAGCCGAGCAATACCAACTGGAATTGGCAAAACGGGCAGACGCCCGCAAGCGAGTCGCATTGCTCAATCTGGTCGCCAAGATCGACAAGGATCTTTTGCTGACCGGCGAACAACGGACCAAGTTGTCGGAATCGCTCACCACAAACTGGAAGAGCGCCTGGGTTCAGCAGCTCGAAGTGTTTGTGTACGGCGACCAATTCACGCCGATCTTACCTGATGAGCACGTCCTGCCGTTTCTCAACGAAAAGCAAAAGACGATTTGGAAGAGCGCCCCCAAGAATCAAAACCAGTTTTGGGGCTGGATGGGCTTCGGCTTTATGCAGGGAGTGGCGATTGAAGAAGACGGCGTGATCATCGAAGAGAAAGTGGAGGAGAAGGCTGACGATAAAATGGACGCCGAGCCGCAGGAATTGAAGAAGGAGGAATCATGATCGTTCCGCTTTCAAACTCGGTGATACTCGCCCCCGTTCTGTTGCTGTTGAGCCTGGTGGCTCATGGCCTCATCGGTTCGCTCACGGTCGCTCGCGCCGACGATGACGTGGTTGATGCCGTGGGGGTCGATCCCCGCTTCGTGATGTCGGAACAGCAATTCGACCAAACGGTTTTTAATACTCGTGGGACAGTCATTGTTGCTGGTGCCCAGAAACGGCCGGTGGTCGTTGCTCAGTCGAGTCCTGCGACACAAGCCAAAAGCCAGTTGGAAACTCACCTTAACGCCGAGATTGCGACGATCGACCTGCGTTGCAAACTGACCGATGCCCAAAAGAAAAAGCTGAGTTTGGCCGGGCGAGGTGACATCGCCGATCTTCTTGCGCGAGCGATGGATGTTCGACGGCGTTGCACCTCCGAGCCGATGACTCAGCAGGAATACACCAAGCTCCAAACGGAAATGCAGGGGCTACGAATGGTGATTCAGTCCGGGGCGTTCGGTGAATTGACTTTGTTCCGCAAGACGATGCGAAGTCTGCTCTCGGCAGAGCAAACCGATCTCTACCGACTTCTTGAACGCGAACGACGAACGGCGATGGTCACGGAAGCCCTGGCGATCAATTGGGGACAAAACGCGAAGCCCGTCCGGCTGTCAGCAGAGACTCAAAAGAAGTTCGTGGAAGTCATGCTCGAACATGGGCACTTGCCGACGAACCCAAATCTCTACCGCAACTACATCGTGCTCATCGAAATTGGACGACTGGAAGATCGGCTGAAACCATTGCTGACTGAGGACGAATGGCAGCAGCTTCAATTCCCGCTCGGTCAGGCCCAGCGTGTGGAACAATTCCTCCGCACTTCGGGACAGTGGCCGATTGAGTCGGCAGATGACGAAGACGAATCCTCGGATGCGAAGAAAGAATGATGTGACAATGTTGAAGCGACTCTCGTTTCTGAGATGCCTCTCGCAAGCAACTCTGACCCAAGCCCCACCGAGCTTGTCTCGGTGGATTCGGGCCTTTGCACTACGAACCAGAGGACTCGAAACCTCAATGGACGTTGTGCAAAAGCCCTGTCACCACCGAGGCAAGCTCGGTGGGGTGATGAGTTTGATCGGTGTGCTGGCGTGCTTACTCCACATGTCCGACATGGCGATCGCGCAAAATGAAGAAGAGGACGAACCGGTTTTGATCAACGCTCAGCCGCAGTGGGAGATGCAGGAGAACCAGTTTGAGTCGTGGGTCTTTCAAAACTTCCCGACGGCTCAAGCGGCGCGAGCGAAGCTCGATCAGATGTTGGTGTTGAATACCGAAGACGTCGATCGAGGCTGCACGTTGACTGACTCGCAGAAGAAGAAACTGCAATTGGCCGGGCGTGGCGACATCAAGAAGTTTTTTGAAGAGGTCGAGGTGGTTCGCAAGAAGTTTCTGTTGATCCGCAAGGATCAGAACAGGATCAACGAAATCTGGCAGGACATCCAACCGTTGCAGATGACATTCATGGGCGGTCTGCATGGCGACAAATCGCTGTTTCACAAAACGCTCGTCAACTTGCTCAATGCTGAGCAACGGAAGAACTACGAAGCCTTCAGCAGCGAGCGGCAGAAGTTTCAATTCCGGGCCAAGGTCGAGTTAGTTGTCGCAATCCTCGAAAGCAGTTTGCCGTTGCGCGATGAGCAACGGCAGAAGCTCATCAAGCTGATCGTTGAGGAGACCAAGCCGCCGAGATCCTACGGGCAAATGGACTATTACATCGTGATGTGGAATGTCTCAAAACTCCCGGAGGCGAAGCTGAAACCGCTGTTTGATAACGTCGAGTGGAAAACTCTGAATCAGCAGTTCGTTCAAGTCCGGGGTATGGAGCAGTGGTTCAAACAAAGCGGTGCCACGCAGGACGACACGGATGCTGAGGAAGAGCCGGACGGTGAGTCCGACAAAAAGAAAACGAAGGAGAAGGCCGAGGCCAACAAGGCGGCTGATTCGTTTTGAACAAATTCCTAAATGACTCAAACCCCACTGAGCTTGCCTCAGTGGATTAGGGCCTTTGCACTACGAGCGAACTCACTCGACGTAGTGCAGAGGCCCTGGAACCACCGAGGCAAGCTCGGTGGGGTTTGCGTCACTTTCCGCTGTATGCGGTATTTCGAGAGGTCTCTGATGATGCGTTTCGGAAAAGCCATTTTGGGATGCCTGCTCTTCGTGAGCATTCCCCTAGCCGCAGTCGCGCAGCCACCGAATGCACGGGTCGGTGAGATTATCCCGCGCGATGTGCGCGAGATGTACGATCGCGGCTTGCAGTACCTCGCAACGACGCAGTCCGAAAGCGGCGACTGGGTGAAGTCCGGTGGACAGCAAGGCCCCGGTGTCACCGGGCTGGGCTTGATGGTGTTTCTCGCTTCGGGAGAAGACCCGAACTTCGGGCTCTACAGCAATCATGTCCGGCGAGCGGCTCGAAACATCATCACCGGCCAGAACGCGAGCACGGGTTTCTTCGGGAGCAGCATGTATGACCACGGCTTCGCGATGCTCGGTTTGGCGGAAGCTTACGGAGCGGTCGATGATCGGACTCTTTGGCCTGAGGGCAAAGGCAAAGAACAGCGATCCATCGGAGCGGCGTTGGAACTGGGCGTGCGAGCGGCAATCACTTCCCAGAAAAAGAACAGCACCGGTGCGTGGCGATACTCGCCAGATTCGACCGACGCGGATACGTCAGTAGCCGGCGCGGTGATGGTTGGTTTGTTGGCATCTCGTAACGCGGGGATCGAAGTGCCGGATGAGTCGATCGACAAGGCGGTGTCGTACTTCACGAAAATGACTTCCTCGTCTGGGCAGGTCGCGTATTCGGGCGGCTTGGGCGGCTTCGATGAGTCGATGGCGCGCATCTCAATCGGCACGCTCGTGTATGCGGTTGCTCGGCGGAAAGATCTTCCGCAATACAAAGCAACGCTGGGTTATCTCACCCAGCGAGTCGAACAACCGGGTTCACCAGGACACGGCGGAGTTGAGTATCAGCGGTACTATCAAGCTCAAGCGCTGTTTCAAGGGGATGTGGATGCTTGGCAGAAGTGGAACAAATTGCTGATCCGACAACTCAAATCGACTCAACAAGCCGATGGCAGTTTCACGGGCTCGTATGGTCCCGGACTCAGCACGTCGATGTCGCTGCTGGCACTCGCACTGAATTATCGGTTTCTGCCGATTTATGAACGCTAGGTGCCTGCGGAAAAACATTGTGGCTCGAGGCTCCGAGGTTGTGAACTTTTCGTTGGATAAGCTTCCAGCTTGTCACCTTCAAAAGCAGTTCCGACAAGCTGGAAGCTTATCCCACGTAAATCTTCACAGACGCTCTGCGTCGAGAAGGTATTTGGTTTCTGTGCTTATTTGATGGCTCATCACGACGCGGAGCGTCGTGCCACACTTTCTTGACGGTGACCTTCCGATGAAATCAGCCACTCTGTTGATCGCTGTGATTCTGAGCTGTTCGGTCGCTTTTGGCGCTGACAACGCCGTGCTGCATCTGACTGACGGCGGCTTCGTCCCCGGCGAGTTGAAGAGGTCGGCTGGACCGGAGATCGTGCGCTGGCACGGAACCTCGTTCACACAGCCGTTTGAGTTTTCTCGGAGCGCGGTGAGCGCGGTGCATTATCCACGTGCTGCTGAACCGCCAAAGCCGACCGGCGAGTATTGCTTTGAGCTGGCGGGCGGAGACGTGTTGTTTGGTGACTTGCTCAATCTGACCAACGATGAGGCGGAGTTAGAAGTCGCGCGGTTGGGACGCATTCATGTGAAGCGAGATCACATCCGCCGCATGTATCGCTGGGGGAGCGGAGCGGATTTGGTTTATCTCGGTCCCAACGGTTTGGTTGGCTGGAAAGAACCGGCCACGATCAAACAGTGGCGTGACGAGGGAGGTCAGCCGCAAACCGACAAAGAGGGGAGTTACATCCGCGGCGATTTCGGAATCCCCGCTCAAGCAGTGATTGAGTTTGAACTTTTCTGGAAAAACAAACCGGATTTCGTATTCGCTCTCGGTGTTGAAGACAGCGACGACGAGGCGGCTTTCAAACGTGCTTATCGTTTTGAAGTTTGGGACAACGAACTCGTGCTACGTTGTGAACTCGGTCGCGAGGCGGACGTCGATACCGTTCAGCCGGTCGCGTCAGATTCTGGTCGAGCCCATTTGGTCGCTTATCTCGATCAAGATAAAGGTCGGATGCTGGTTTATTCGCCCAACGGGACTCAACTCGCCGAGATCAGCGTCAAGCCGCGTAAGGCAACAGCCCATCCAGGAATTCGACTGACAAACCGTAAAGGAGACGTCCGGTTGGAGCGGCTGCGGATTACACGCTGGGATGGAGTTCCGCCGCGCGAAGTGCAGCCGGACAAGGTGCGACTGCATCGCACCGATGGATCGATCGTTTATGGACAAGTCACCGGGTTCGATGCGAAGTCGAAACAATTCACGGTCACTGAAGACAAGCAGGAAACCAAATTTGACGCCGCACAACTGGCGAGCGCGTTTCTGTCTCCTCCGGGCGACGACAAGCCGCGAGCGTTTCGAGTCGTCTATCAAGACGGCACGCGGCTCAGCGGCGAACTGACGGAGATCGCCGACGCACACTTGCAACTGACGAATCTCAGCATTCGCGAGCCATTGAAGTTGCCGGTGGCCACACTGCAATCGCTCGTCGTGCTGACTCACGACGGTGACTCATCTGTCGAAACGCCCGAAGGACGTTCCGGAAAACTGCAATTGGACGGCCTGTTTTTACACGGTCGATTGACGAATGGTCGCGAGACTCCGGACGCGAGTTGTCTGGTCTGGCAACCGGACAACAGTACGACAACGAGTCCGTTGCGTGTGGGGACGTCGGGACGAATCGTCTATCGCGAACCACCGCCGCCACAACCGAAGCCGACTCCGCAACAAATCCAAGCACAGCAGCAACAACAACAGCAAGGAGGCGGATTCGCAAACGCATTTTTGAAAGCACTCGCGAACGGTCCGGTTCAACCGGCTGCTGCGGGCGGGCGGCGGCTGATGCACCTCCGCAGCGGCGATACGATTCCGTGTGACGTGACGAAAATCAATGAGGACGGCATCACCTTCAAGACGTCGATGTCGGACGCAACCTTCGTCCCGCACGAAAAAGTCAAAGCGATCGAACTGTTGACGGGCCTGTCGGCACCGAAGCTCAACAAGTTGAAGCAACAACGGCTGTTGACGCTGCCGCGTATTCAGCGGGACTCACCGCCGACGCATTTGATCCGCTCGAAGGACGGCGACTTTTTGCGCGGTCGAATCCTCGACATGGACGACAAGAAGCTGAGTATCGAAATCCGGCTGGAAGCTAAGGAAGTGCCACGCGACCGAATCGCTCAAATCATTTGGTTGCATCCCGATGAACTGAAAGAAGGCACCGTCGGTGAAACTGGCGAGCGGGGCGGCGTCAGCCCC
>JANNDA010000798.1:0-6397 GCA_031387195.1 Planctomyces sp.
CCAGCCACGCCGTCGAAGATCGTCAGCGGCACATGCTTGATGCCGGCCTTCTCCGCGAGCGCCTTGAGCTTGGCTTCGTCGCCGTCCGCATCATTGCTGAGCAGGATGACAAACGAGGCCATCTTCTTGTCTTCGTTCTTCGCGACTTGTTCGTCGACTTGCTTGACCAAACTGGTCAAGTCGTCCGTGATGGATCTGGTGAAGATCGCCACCACCGGACGGTCACCGTACCTTCAGCGATAGCAGAGCGTTTTGTCCTTATTGGGACCAGTGATGTCGCGCACGTTGAAGACACCTGCGGCATCACCGACCTGCAAACCAGACTTCAGCTCTGCGGCCATCAGGCTCGCCGTTGCAATCAGCAACGCGAGCACAGGGGCGCAGAATCGTCTCATCTGACCACACTCTTTCTTTCGAGGAACAACAGAACTCCGACCGCACGCACGGCCGGCTCGCACTCACAGATCAGCCGGCTCGCGCTAGCGTCCGGTTCAAACCGGGGCTAACGCCCGACGGCTAATGACTCACTTCTTCTCCGCCTTTTCGACTTTCAACTCCGCCAGCTTCTTGAGGATCGCGTCGGCGTGGGCCGCTGCTTTGACCTCTTTGTCGATGAAGGCAATCTTGCCTTCCTTGCTGACGTACACCGTCCAGCGGGACGGAGTCTTCTTGTCTCCGACGACGAGACCATATTCGAGGGCGACTTTGCGATCGGGATCGCTGAGCAGCGGGAAATCGAGCTTCAACTCGTCCGCGAACTCTTTGTTGTATTCCGGCGTGTCGCAACTGGCTCCGAAATAAGCCACCTTGAATTCGCGGAGGGCCTTGCCGCTCTCACGGAGCGACTTGCATTCGGCCGTTCAGCCACCGGTCTTGGCTTTGGGATACCAAGCCACCACGACCGCTTTCTTGCCTTTGAAGTCCGATAGCTTGTAAGTCTTGCCGTCAGTTCCCTTGAGTTCCCAATTGGGAGCGTCATCCCCAGGTTTAAGCTCAGCCGCACCGGCGAGCGTGGCCACAGCCACCATTCAGAGACTTGTGCAAATTGCCCGAAACCATTTCATCGTCGCCACTCCTTTGAATGCTTGCGATCCACACTTCGCAGTGTGACCGACACCATATCAAACTCCAATCCGCTTCTGCCAGCCACGAGTGGCGGTTGCCACGGTTTCGGGCTTTGTCATCGGCAGTTTTGTGACTGCGTGGTTGGTGCTTCAGACGGGCATGAAGTTCATCGCGTCCGATCAGCGCCAATAGATTTCGCATGAGCTTTTAGTTAGGAATCTCCCAAAGAATAGACGTGGTCTTGCTGTTCGATGCACTCTTAGCGAAGCCGCTAGGTCGTTGCAGAATCACCGTACTGGCTTTACTATCGGCCATCAATATCGAGGTGCGATATCGTGGGCAACAATGAACTCATCCGACATTTCTTCGGCGGATTCATCCGACTGCACATCCTTTACCACGCAGAGAAAGAGGCGATCTGCGGCGTCGAGATGATCGAGGAGTTGAAGCATCATGGGTACGACCTCAGTCCCGGCACGCTTTATCCGATCCTGCATTCCTTGGAGGAATCGGGCTACGTCTCGTGCGAAGAGGAAGTGGTTTCCGGCAAACGTCGCAAGAACTACCGCATCACCAAGCGCGGCCAGAAACTGTTGACGGACGCCAAAAGCAAACTGCGAGAACTGTTCGCTGAGGTGATCGAGGACAAAGACCGAAGAGCGACGAACAGTTAAACGCTGACGACTCTCACGAACTTGCCTGAACCCGGAACCAACGACTTCAAGGCCGCAGCATGAATCCGATCATCTTTGCCCTCCGCCGCCCGATCACCGTGATGGTTGGGATTATCGCCGTCTTGTTGACCGCCTTCGTGGCGGTGCGGCCGAAAGCCTTTGACGCGGCGTTGAAGAAGGTCGGCATCGAGTTGCCGCTCTCGCGAATGCCTATCGACATTTTTCCGTCGCTCAACCTGCCGGTGATTTACGTTTGCCAGCCGTATGGCGGCATGGACCCGGCGCAGATGGAAGGGCTGTTGACCAATTACTACGAGTACCACTTCCTCTACATCAACGGCATTCATCATGTTGAGAGCCGCAACGTCCAAGGCACGGCGTTGATGAAGCTCATGTTCCATTCGGGTACGAACATGGCTCAGGCGATGGCCGAGACCATCAACTACGTCAATCGCTCGCGAGCCATGATGCCACCCGGCACCGTCCCGCCGTTCGTCATGCGGTTCGACACCGGCAGCGTGCCGGTCGGCTATCTCGTCTTCTCCTCCGAGAACCGCACGATCGCCGAGATTTCAGACATGGCGCTGATGAAAGTGCGGCCGATGTTCACCGCATTGCCCGGCGTGAGTGCTCCGCCGCCGTTTGGCGGGAGCGCTCGCAGCATCGTCGTGCGGACGGACCCGGATCGGCTGCGAGCTTACGGCATCGCACCGGACGACGTCGTCAATGCGCTCGTGTCCGGCAACACCGTCAGCCCGTCGGGCAACTTGCGAATCGGCGACAGCTACCCGATGGTCCCGACCAACGCGATGGTCAAAGACATTCGCGAACTCGGAAACATCCCGATCAAAGTCGGCGTGGGAGGCGGATCAACAGGCGGTGCGTCCGCGATTGGCAGCGCGAGCACCGTTTACTTGCGCGACATCGGCGTCATCGAAGACGCCGCCGACATCACGACCGGATACTCGCTCGTGAACGGCCGCCGAGCCGTTTACATCCTCGCCACCAAACGCGCCGACGCTTCGACCATGAGCGTCATCGACGAAATCAAAGCTGCGATGCCGAAGTTCCGTCCGACATCAACGTCTCGTTTGAGTTCGATCAATCGCCGTATGTCACTCGTGCAATCAACAGTCTGGCGGCCGAAGGCACTTTGGGAGCGATCCTCACCGGCCTGATGGTGCTCGTCTTTCTGCGCGACTGGCGGAGCGAGATTGTCGTTGTGCTCAATATCCCGCTGGCCATCGCCGCTGCGATTGTCGGTCTGTGGCTGTGTGGCCAAACAATCAACCTGATGACGTTGGGCGGCCTCGCGCTGGCGGTCGGCATTCTGGTCGATGAAGCGACCGTCAAGATTGAAAACATCCATACTCAAATGCGGCGCACCCGCTCAATTGCTCGTGCCGTGCGACTCGGAAACGCTCAAACGGCGGTTCCGCGTCTGCTGGCGATGCTTTGCATTCTGGCGGTTTTCGTGCCGAGCTTCTTTATGCAAGGAGCCGCTCGCGAGTTGTTCGTTCCGCTGTCACTGGCCGTCGGATTTTCGATGATCGCGTCGTATATTCTGTCGAGCACCTTCGTTCCGGTGGTTTCGACCTGGCTGCTGAGATCCGTAGAGCAAGCTGCCAGCTTGCTTCCATCGGATTCAACATCGCACTCGAACTCGACGCAGCAAGCTGGCAGCTCGCTCTACGGACGCCTCGTTTCCGGAGTCGTCCGACTGCGTTGGCCCGTCGTCGCGGCCTATCTCATTGTCTGCGGCGTGACGCTCTTTTGGGCCAGCGGCCGGCTCGGCGTCGAAATTTTCCCGACCGTCGATGCCGGTGAGTTTCGGCTGAGGTTTCGTGCTCCCGACGGGACGCATATCGACAAGACCGAACAGATCGCGCTCGACATCCTCGACACGGTGAAACAAAAGATCGGCGAGAAGAACGTCGCAATGACGCTGGGCTATCTCGGCACCGTGCCGGCGAGTTTTCCAATCAACGCGGTCTATCACTTCTCGCGCGGGCCGGAAGAAGGGCTGTTGCGGATCGCCCTCAAACCAAGCTCCGGCATCAGCACGGAGCAAATGAAAGAAGAACTCCGCAAAGAGTTCCGCGACCGGTTCCCGAACGTGCGGTTCTCTTTTGAACCGGCCGACATCATCAGCGAAGTCATGAGCTTTGGTTCTCCGACGCCGATTGAAGTCGCCGCACGCGGCGGCAGCCTCGCCGAAAACCGCGAGTACATCGGCAAGGTCCAAGCGGAACTCGCGAAGCTGCCAGCGATCCGAGATATGCAGGTCGCGCAGTCGCTCGACTATCCGACCGTCGAAATCAAAGTTGATCGCGAGAAGGCGGGAATCAGCGGCACGACGGTCTCGCAAGTCACACGTTCGATTGTGACGGCGACATCCTCCAGCCGCTTCGTCGTGCCGAACTACTGGCCCGATCCGAAGAGCGGTATCGGCTACCAAGTCCAAGTCGAAATCCCGCAACCACAACTCGACAGCGTTGAAGACCTCGGAGCCGTTCCGATTCAACGCGGCAGTGGAATCCATGCAGGCCAATCGTTGCTGCTGCGTGACGTCGCCTCGCTGACGAACTCGAGCACGCCGGGTGAGTACGACCGGTACAACATGAAGCGCGAGATCAGCCTGACCGCCAACATCGCGGGGGATGATCTCGGAGCCGTCTCTCAACAGATCACCACCGCGTTGAACGCGGTCGCGAAACAAGACGCGGAAGCCAAAGCTCAGGCTCATCAAGAAGCCTCAGACAAAGCGAAAGCAGCCGGCAACACCACGCCCGTTCCCAAGCCAGCAGCGATCTCGCACGAACTTCGCGGCCAAATCCCACCGTTGCGACAAATCATGAGCGGACTCGGCATCGGTTTGCTGCTCGCCGTGCTCGTCATCTTCTTGATGCTGTCGGCCAATTTTCAGTCGTGGCGGTTGGCCTTCGTCACAGTCTCGACCGCACCGGCCGTCATCACCGGAGTCGCGCTGGCGTTGTTGGTGACGGGCAGCACTCTCAACATTCAAAGTTTTATCGGCGCGATCATGAGCCTGGGCGTCGCAATGGCCAACGCCATTTTGCTGATCACGTTTGCTGAGGAGCACCGCCGTCATCTCGCAAACCACCCGTCCGAGCAGTCAGCACCGTCAAAGAAGGGAAGCCGCCCTCGTAATACCGCGCATGTGGCCGCGGTGTTTGGTGCGAGCAGCCGCCTGCGAGCGATTGCCATGACCAGTGCGGCCATGCTGGTCGGGATGTTGCCGATGGCCCTCGGCCTGGGCGAGTCAGGCCAACAAACCGCGCCTCTGGGGCGAGCCGTCATGGGCGGACTGATCGCCGCCACCTTTGCCACGTTGTTCGTCCTGCCCGCAGTCTTTGCCGTGGTTCAATCGCGAGCCAAAACGAAAACCGCATCACTCGATCCAGACGACCCCGAAAGTCCCCACTTCGATACCGAACTTCTGACGGCGGCCAGCTAAGTTTGTAAGACGGGCACTCTTGCCCGTCCTACGCTCGAACGGACGGGCAAGAGTGCCCCTCCTCCTTCAAACTCGATCCGAGCCATTCCATGAAGACCTTCACGCTGTTTGCATCGTTCATTTCAGTCTTGCCCGCACTGTTGACGGGCTGTGGTCTGTCCGCAACGGCGACGCCGGCATCATCACCATCGGCCAGCGAGAGTTCTCACGGTGTGATGCGAGTGACACCCATCAAGCCGGCTCGCAAGACGCTCGTGCGGACGACCGAGCAGCCGGGACAGATCGAAGCGTTTGAGGAAACCGCGATCCACGCGAAGCTCGCCGGATTCGTCAAAAAGGTGCATGTCGATATCGGGGACCAAGTCACGGGGCCGTCGCGAGTCAGCACCGATCAGCCGGAGCAGCCCGGACAAGTCCTGGCCGAGTTGGAGATGCCAGAACTCGAAGCCGAGTTGAAACAGAAACAAGCGCTCGTCGCGCAGGCGGCGGCGGAAGTCACGCAATCAGAAGCGAGTATCAAGGTCGCGATGTCAGCGAAGACATCGGCCGAGGCGCTGGTCGCGGAAGCGCGCGCATCCGTCGAACGCGCCGACGCGATGTACGAGCGCTGGAAATCCGAATTCGAGCGAGTCAAAGAACTCGTCGCCAAACAGGCGATTACGCAAAAGGTCGCCGACGAGACCGAGCAGCAGTTCAAAGCCGCCGATGCCTCGCGGCGCGAAATCGCCGCCAAGATCAAATCGGCTCAAGCCAAGCTCAGTGAATCTGCCGCCAACATCGAGAAGGCGGACGCGGACCTCGTCGCCGCTCAATCGAAGCAAAAGGTCGCTGAGGCCGACGAACAAAAGACGCGCGCGTTGCTGAGCTACGCGACGCTGCGAGCACCGTTCGACGGGGTCATCACCGAACGGCATCTCGACACGGGCCATCTCGTGCAACCCAGTGGAACGTCCGGCAAGCCACTGTTCGTCGTGGTCCGAGCCGACACCGTCCGCATCTTCCTGGACGTCCCCGAAGCGGACGCCGGTTTCATCGCGGCCGACAGCCCCGCCAAGGTCAAAGTTCCGTCTTTGTCCGCCGAGTCGTTTGCAGGGAAAGTCGCTCGTACCGCGTGGACGCTGCGAACCGAGATCGTCGTCCCGAACCCCAAAGGCCGGCTGCGTCCCGGCATGTACGCGAC
>JANNDA010000842.1:0-1560 GCA_031387195.1 Planctomyces sp.
TGGCGGTGCCGAGCAATAGCGGGATGCCCTCCAGCCGCGCCCGTTCGCGAGCGACTTCGCGGGCGTGATAACGCGGAGTCTCTTCCTGTTTGAAACTCGTTTCGTGTTCTTCGTCGATCACGATCAGTCCGAGATGCGGCGTCGGTGCGAAGACCGCGCTCCGTGCTCCAACGATGACCTGCACTTGTCCGGCGGCAATCCGCTGCCAGTGCCAGTGCCGCTCGGAATCGCTGAGATGACTGTGCAACACCGCGACATGCTCGAAGCGGCTCCGAAACCGGCGAATCGTTTGCGGCGTGAGACTGATCTCCGGCACCAGCACAATCGCCTGCCGACCGTAACTGACGACCTCGCGAATCGCCTGAATGTAGACCTCGGTCTTGCCGCTGCCGGTGACGCCGCGCAGCAGAATCGTGCGATGTCGAGCGGCTCGAAGTTCGGCGAGGATTTCATTCAGCGCGGCGGATTGCTCGGAGTTCATCTTCAGGTCGGCCTGACGAGTCACCGGGCCGAAGTCCGCATCGAACGCATCGGTTCGCTCGCGAACGGCTTCGATCAGGTTCTTGCTGCGCAGCGAGTTGATCGGTGCCACACCGCAGTCCGCCGCCTCGCATAGTTCGTCGATGCGCATCACTCGTTCTGATGCACACAGCACTTCCATCACGGTCAGTTGCTTGGCGGAGAGCTTTCGATCTTCCAGCGTTTCGCACACGCCGGTGGCTGGTCGCAGAAACAGAATCTCGCGTGTGCCTGCCAGCTTCTTCACGCCAGCGGGGATGACGCTGTCGAGCACTTGCCCCCACCCGCAGAGATATCGCTCGGCAATCCAACGTGTGAGATCCAGCATCCGCGGCGTCAACAACGGCTCGCGGTCGAGCACCTCGTCGATCGACTTCAGCTTCGGCGGCAAACCATTCTTTGATCGCTCTGGACCAATCAATCGAGCGAACGGGCCGGCCTCGACGCAATATCCGACCAACCACTGATTGCCGCCGCCGAACGGCACACGCACTCGTTGTCCCGGCTGCAATCGCTCGCGCAGCGCGTCTGGCACGAGGTAATCGAAAGTCGTCTCCAGCGGCCGATTGATGACCACCCGCGCGACCCACAGATCGGCCAGCGCGGCCAAATCCCACGGGGTGGGTTCCGGGATCAGCGGCTGTGGTTCCGCAGCAAACAGGCTTCGTTGTTGATTCGCAGACATGCCGTGGGTTCGTAGCGAATCAGTTCCCGCGACGCTAGCAGGATGCGGCGCTCGTGCGGCCACACCTGGAATGCTCCGGCTCGACGCAGCACTCCAGGTTTTCATCCCGACGAGGCTGACACTGCGGGTTACTTTCGTTGCGTCTTCGCCGCCGGACTACCGTTCGAGGATCGCTCGACAGCGCTGGCACCGCGTGCCACTGTCGTCCGCTGGCCACGGCTGCGGACGACCGCTGTTCGTGTCTCGACGGCACCTTCCGCTTTGCTGACCTTCGCCGCTTGATCACTGTCCGAATCCGGTTTGTCATTGTGATCGGCTGCGGCAACATCTTTGAGTAAGACCGCGCTCGCATTGAT
>JANNDA010000864.1:0-3141 GCA_031387195.1 Planctomyces sp.
CAACGTGAGCGAGCTGTCGCAAACCCGAATGTCGCGTAGCACCGGCGGCTCGCCTTTAATGTAACCCGAAGCGTCAGCGAGGGCGAACGCTACACCTGACAACGAATTGAGCGCGTGATGCAGCGCTCGCCCTCGCTGACGCTTCGGGTTACTTTCGATGCGGCTGTCCCATCCGAACGCCAAACGAATCCTGCCGAGCAACTCATGAATTCAATCTCTCTCCGACATCAAGACAACACGCACGTCTGGCATCCGTTTTGTCAGATGCAAGATTTCGTCACTGACGGGGCACCGATCATCGCCTCGGCGGAAGGCTTTGAGTTGATTGACGTCGAAGGGCGTCGTTATCTCGATGGCGTTTCCTCGTTGTGGTGCAACGTGCATGGGCACCGAGTCCCGGAGATCGACTCCGCCATTCGTCAACAGTTGGATCAAGTTGCACACAGCACGCTGTTGGGCTTGTCGAATGTGCCGTCGATTGAATTGGCACAGCGCTTGGTCGCTGCCGCGGCTCGCTTGTCATCTTCCACTCTCGATGCGGCGCTCACAAAAGTCTTCTACTCCGACGACGGTGCGACGGCCGTCGAAGTCGCATTGAAATTGGCGTATCAATTTCATCGACAGAAGCCGCAACCGGAAGCTCGCGATTTGTTCGTCGGCCTGTCTGCCGCGTATCACGGCGACACCGTCGGAACCGTGAGCGTCGGGAACATCGACGCGTTTCATCGCAGCTACGAACGGCTTCTGTTTCCAACGTTGCGAGTTCCCTCACCAGCAACCTATCGAGTGCCGCTCGGCTTTGATGCACACTCGTGGCGTGAACATTGCTTCGCCGAATTGGAACGCACGCTGTCCGAGAATGCCGAGCGAATCGCGGCCTTCATCATCGAACCGCTCGTGCAAGCCGCCGCCGGCATTGTGATTCATCCGGAAGGCTACCTCCGTCGCGTGCGCGAACTCACTCGACGTCACGGCATCTTGCTGATTGCCGACGAAGTCGCCGTGGGCTTCGGTCGTACGGGAACGTTGTTCGCCTGCGAACAAGAATCTGTCGTCCCTGATTTCTTATGTCTGTCAAAAGGAATCACCGGCGGTTACTTGCCACTGGCCGCGACCTTAACGACGGACGAAATCTATTCGGCATTCCTCGGCGAGCCTGCCTCCGGACGAACCTTCTTTCACGGCCACACCTACACTGGCAACCCACTCGGCTGCGCGGCGGCGATCGCATCTCTCGACCTGTTCGAGCGGAACCACGTCCTCGACAACGTGGCCGAATGCTCGATGCTGCTGACACGGCGATTGGCAGAACTGAAAGACTGGCCCAACGTCGGTGACATCCGCCAAAAAGGAATTCTCGTCGGCATCGAGCTAGTCTCCGACAAAACCACTCAGCAACCATTCGCACCGAAACAGCACATCGGACATCACGTCACATTGGAGGCCAGAAAACGCGGCCTCTTCACCCGCTCGCTAGGCGACGTGATCACCATCGTGCCCGCTCCGGCCATGCCACCACTGTCAGTTAACCAACTGTGCGACCTCTTGTTCGAGTCCCTCGGATCTGTGCTTCAGAAGTGAAGACATCGCTGAATCTGCCTTGGAGTTTGCTGCGACAAACTGGGGATGCGCTGAAACACGAGTCTGGCACGAGCGAAGGGTTTCGACATTTCCTCTCACTCAGTCCCATTGGGACTGAAGTAACTTGTCACCGCTTTGTTGTGCGTCGATTTGAAACCCAATCTCACAAACCTCAACAGCATTTAAGATCGGAACCCGAAGGTTTCGGTGGTACAACCGGCTTGCCGACCAAGTCGTCATACTTCGCGCGTTGAGCCTCCGTGAGTACGTCCGTAGCCGAGTCACTGCGTGACTTGGACTGCGTTCGTGGGCCGACCGCAAGGCGACTGGGATTCCGGTCGCGGCGCGAGTCGCGAACCCGCACTTTTTGATTCCACCGGAGCGTGAGGCACGAAAGAGTTTCTAGGAGAGTCTGAATCACGGACGAGGTCTCGGACACGGCAGTGCTCTTCGGAACGCTGCGTGAGCCGCGGCCTCACCGCGAAGGCTGAAAACCCTGAGTGACGCGAGCGCCCGTTGGCTCGCCGGTCTTTTCGGACAGCCGCCTTGATCGCGAGATCACTTCGGCCGAACCCTCAATAGATGTTTGGTGCGTCGCACCGGAGCGATCCGCTGCGCAATGACACCGACTGCAGAAGCCACCCCGTACGCGACCCGCAACCAAAATGAACTCAGTGATCTGTCACCCCAACTCGTGAGGCTTAAAATTTCCGAATTCCCTCACCGCGTTCGCGGTGCGCTCTGTTGACAGAGTGGGGCCATAGAGATGTTGGGCGGGCTTCTTCTCTTCTGTTTTGTTCTTCGTAGTTGGGCAGGTGCTTTAGGCGACGGCTGCGGGATATTGAAAGACTGGCGTTTCGACAACGCGCACGGGAGCCTTTTGTTCCCACACAATCTGCTGTAACCGTTCCACCGTGTCGGGCGAGAAGAACCGCTCTCCGGTGCGTAACGAAACGCGCGCAGGGACGTTTTCGACGACCACAAACCGACCAGCAGTTTGCAACGTATACGTCACGTTCTGTTTCACGAATTCTTCTTCCGATGATTCAGTCGCCATTTCAGATTCTCCTGTGTTTGAAATCGTCCCATTCGTCCGGGTCGGGTTGGTACGCCGTGATGATCTTAATCACGGGTCGCGATGGGTGGCTGCATTGAACGTGAATCGGCCGACCGGCGTCCGTAACGCCCAGCACCAAGCAACTTGGGCCGTACTTGTCGTTCGGATAATCTTCGATGACCTCGCCGTTCACAATTGCTTCGCGGATCTCTCGGACCGCGATACGGCGCAAAGTCGTCTGATCGACCGCATGCTGCGAGTACTCGAATTCGCCGGAGCCAACTTTGACTCGGATTTCATCGATGAGCGCCATGAACTCATCGTAGCCTGATGGAGCCGACCCGACAACGACTCATTCGTCAACGGATCGAGCGCGGGGTGGAGTTGTGGTTCATTGCGGTTCTGTGGTTGATCGCCCAACGTCAAAGGTAACCGGGCAGCGGCCAGTAACTTTGGAATATGAAAAACGCGCCACCCGCCGCTCCGGTTGACCGCCTTGTTCG
>JANNDA010000897.1:0-2858 GCA_031387195.1 Planctomyces sp.
GAAAAACCCCAATGACGCGAGATCGTTTTTAGACTCCGTGAACGATTACACTCAAACGAATCGACTCCATCGACGGTCTTCAGTATGCCTTCGAGGAGCCCATATGCGAGCGTCATGCGGGCGATTGGATTGGGTTCTGCACGAATATCGCGAATCGTTACGGGCATTTCGCAGGATCGCTTGCTTAGGTGACAGTGCTGTGTTCGATTTATGGAAATGGAGTCGGCAGGAATCGAACCTGCTAAGTGGCAAGAGTCAAACTGTCACCCTCCCACTCGGACCCTCGCTCCGAATATCCCAGACAGTGGCTATCACGGGGTAGAGGGACCTGCGCTGCCTTTCGCTACGACTCCTTGTTTTTCATCTGCCTTGATCGCCCAACGACCAAGGTAACCGGGCGGCGGCCACCGGCTTGGAATACAGAAATCGCGCCAACCGCCGCTCCGGTTGACCGCCTTGTTGGGCGATGCGGTGAGTTGTGCTTTGTATTTTTGAAAACCGCTCGCCTGCTTGCAGACTCTTGATTCACTGGTTGGCGACCAAACGGTGTGTTTTGCGTTTTGTTTGTAGCCTCGTTAGTCGAACAATGCGATTTGGACTGAGTGCGACAACCGTAATACTTTGACCAAAGTGGCTGACTGCAGGTTGAGCGGCTATTCGACGTTTATCAACGACCAATATTGGTGGCGAGCACCGGTGAATTCCTTGCTTTGTACGAGCCTAACTCCGTTCCTTTTCGACTCCCCTTCAAGCGAAAGAAGTTTTCCTGACTTGCGATTTTCCAGTTGAACCATCTTGTTTTTTCCCTTTGCCGCTTTCACGGGAATCGCTCTCCACTGATGATCTAGTGCGTCCTTCGACGCGGGCCACTGAATGACATTTGCACCATCATTTTCCGATCCTGCGGCAATTGCCATGACCAGGCCGCTCTTGCGGTTTTGGATCTGGAACCATTCTCCATCCGTTGGAATTAGGACCCAACTTTGATTTGCTGCGAGTTTCTGTGGTTCCCATTGAATTACAAGCGCACCGTGTTTGGCAGATCCGCCATCAACACCGGCCAGCTTTCCGGTGGCGGGTGAAACAATGACAATGTATTGAGGCTCATGCTTCGGCTTGTCATCTGCGAATAGAAGCGACGAGAACATTGAAATCAATAATAGGCACAAGCGGAAAGCGAGTCGTCGTCGCATTGCAGAAACTCCATGACATTGGCTGAGATCGCCCAACGACCAAGGTAACCGGGCGGCGGCGAAAACGGCTGGAAGACAGAAAACGCGCCAACCGCCGCTCCGGTTGACCGCCTTGTTGGGCGCTTGCTCGGTTGCGGTTCATTGACCTTTCGGACGCCGAACCGCTTTCAATTCACCGACAGACCATCTGCCGGTTGTCGTTTGTTTTGACTTCGCTTCGGATGTCGAACGACTTTCGATGAGCCGATGGTGATATTCATTGTGAAGTTAATGAGCTATTGGCATTCGGTAGACGACCACTGATGGTTCCAGTGCCAACACCACATTCGATTTTTGTCGGGGTCGTAGAGGAAATACCAACCATGATGGCGTTCAGCGGCTCCAGCGTCGTGACACCAATAGACCGATTTCGCATTGAGCCCTGAGTTTCGATTCCACCATTCTGGCGGCGATTCATCGGGTTTCCACGCCGATGGATATTCAGTGTTTTTATTTTGGGTGATTGGATCTGGGCCGTGATGCGCGGATGCAACAACAGCAAGGAGTTTGTCGAAATTGTTTTGCGAAATATCGAGACGCCACCATGCGTCGTAGCCGTCACGGGTTGAGTGGCAGCGTTGATAAATGTCAGATGCGCCGACAGGGTCGAACCACGCATCGCCACCACCAGCGATGTGTTGCTTGTATGTTCGTGCGGTCGATTCGGTATCACTCCCGAAATCTGGGGCAAGGCAGCCGAAAGCAGTCAGCACGATGCCTGCAGCGAGCATGATTCGTGGGTGATGGGACCACAGACGGCTCATTGTTTCATTCGACGCTTGGTGTTGGGGAATTGCGGTTCTGCGGTTAGATCGCCCAACAGTTGAGTCTGCGGAACGCGGGCTAGCACAGTCAGCTTCGCGACGAGTTCCGCTTAAAGCAGTGACGCAAGCTGCCATTTGCACAAGGGTTTGTCAACAAACGTCGTCGTAGTTTGTTCGACGACAAAAGCCGCGAGCGGCATATTGGGTAATAGCCCGCTCGCGGCCTATTGCTGTTATGCCGAACGCGGGATATCACCTGAATTCGGGTCAAAAGTGGAATGCCATGTTTCACCTGCCACGTACTCTTTGCGAAGGACCAACCATGAAGCGATTGCTGATGTTGACCGTGTGCTGTCTGTTGCTCGCCGCTGCGGCGGTGCGAGCCGATGAGCCGAAAGAATTCTTCTTCAAAGCCGACGACCGGGTGTTGTTCCTCGGCGACAGCATTACTGAGCAGTATCAGTACTCGACTGACATTGAGCTGTATCTGACGACGCGGTTTCCCAAGTGGAACATCCTCTTTTTGAATGCGGGGATCAGCGGTGACACGGCAAACGGCGGAGCGGGGCGGTTCGCGACACACGTGCTGGCAGAGAAGCCGACAGCAATCACGATCAACTTCGGCATGAATGACGCCGGTTACGGAAACTTCGACGAGAACCGGCAGAAGCCGTTTTTGCAGAACACCGAAAAGATGCTGGCTGATGCGAAGGTGGCCGGTGCGCGAGTGGCCTTGCTCTCGCCGAACGCAGTCGATCGTCGCGTGCAAGAACGCTTCAAGCTGTTACTCGAAACGATAAAGCAGTTTTAAGCTCCGTTGAGTGTTTTGGCCGCGAAGCACGGTGCGTGCTTCGTCGATCAA
>JANNDA010000900.1:0-4550 GCA_031387195.1 Planctomyces sp.
GCGGCGTCAGCCCCCTGGTCATTGCGAGATCGAGGGGAAACCAGGGAGCTGACGCCGCCCCGCTCGCCTGATGCACGGACTCAACATGCCACTGACCGAAGAGAGCAAACAAGCCACCCGCCAACAGTGCGACACCGATCAGCCAGCCCTGAGCGAACGGTGATCCCACCGGTGCGATGGCCAACCCGCTCAGCCAGGTCGGCAGCCATGCCACAAACGCCACCAACCAGTCACGACGCAGGTCGATAGCCGAACTCCGCACGCGATGAAACAGACCCCACGCGGAAAGGCTCAACGTCGTCGAGATCAGGCTGACGAAAACGGTCGGCCAAACAGACGTTGGAGAAAGTTCGCCCGCAACACGCCGTGAAAGAAGAACGGTCGTGGTTACGATCACGCCGGTCCAAATCAGCATGGCGGCTGAATGACGTTGGCGTTCCGAACTCGTCATGGCGGCGATCCTTCGCGATGGACAGGCAGAATCCTTGTGCTTTGAAAAACATCACAAGCGAGCGGGGCGGCGACAACCCAATGGCACTTACTTTACGCGCAAAGTAGCAGGCACATTCCATGTGCCGTCCGCAAATTGCCGGTCACGGCACATGGAATGTGCCTACTACTTTCTAAAGTCAGTGCCATTGGACGTCAGCCCCCGGTTAGACGACAAATCCACCGGGGGGCTGACGCCGCCCCGCTCGCCTGTGGTACGTTGCGGGGCGATCTTTACCGGGAAATCGTCAGAGCGATCAAGCCGAACGTCGCAGGACGTCGGCCTTGTCGGTCTTTTCCCACGTGAAATCAGGGTCGTTCTTGCCGAAGTGGCCGCCATGCGCAGTCTTACGGAAGATCGGGCGTCGCAGTTGCAGATGCTCGATGATGCCGCGCGGGGTGAGCGGGAAGTTGTCGCGCACGAGCGTCGCGATCTTCTCTTCGCTGATTGTGTTCGTCCCCTTCGTATCGACGCGGATGCTGACTGGGTCAGCAACGCCGATCGCGTAGGCCAGTTGCACTTCGCAATCGGTCGCGAGCCCAGCGGCGACGATATTCTTTGCCACATAGCGAGCCATGTACGCGGCGGAGCGATCGACCTTCGTGGGATCTTTGCCGCTGAAGGCACCGCCGCCGTGACGTCCCCAGCCGCCGTAGGTATCGACGATGATCTTGCGACCGGTCAGGCCGCAGTCGCCGTGAGGACCACCGACGACAAAGTTGCCGGTCGGGTTGATGTGATACTTGGTCGCCGAGGTGAGCCACTCCGCGGGAACGCTGGGACGAATGACTTCGGCCCTGACGAACTCCGCGATCTGAGCTTGCGTGACAGACTCTGCGTGCTGAGTGGAAACGACGACCGCAGTCACTCCGACTGCCTTGCCGTCACGGAACTCGACACTGACTTGGCTCTTGCTGTCCGGACGCAACCAATCGACGACTCGCTTCTGCCGAACTTCGGTCAGCTTGTTGATGATGCGATGCGCCAACGCGATCGGCACCGGCATGAATTCCGGAGTGTGATCGCAGGCGTAACCGAACATCAGACCTTGGTCCCCAGCCCCGTCGCGATCAACTCCCATCGCAATGTCCGGGCTCTGTGAATGCAGCGCGACAAAGCAACGAAACGTTTCGGCATCGAAACCGACATCGACGTTGGAGTAACCGATATCACGCACCGCATCGCGCGCGACTTGCACGTAATCGACTTTTGCCTGCGACGTGATTTCACCGGCGAGAACCACCGTGTCAGTCGTGCAGAGCGTTTCGCACGCCACGCGAGACTGCGGGTCTTGAGCTAGCAGAGCGTCAAGCACTCCGTCCGAAATTTGATCCGCGACCTTGTCGGGATGCCCCATGCTGACCGATTCACTCGTAAAGATGAAACTCGCCATTTCGCTTTCGTTCCGTGTTGTCAGAGAAGATCACGCCGGATTTCTTGAGAAGCGTCCGAGCCCCATCCGGCAAAGTCGGTGGGATTGTAGGTGCGCGGGTGGGATGCCTCAACGCAGAGGATTCAGTAGAAGTCAGACTGTGTGACTGGGACGCGAAGCAGGGTTGAATGGCTGGAAACAAGAAGTTTTCACCGCGAAGGCGCAAAGAACGCAAAGATTTTGCCCTCCGCGTTCTTCGCGCCTTCGCGGTGAAAAACTTCTTTGAAATCGTTGATATTTATTTCCGACCTTCAGACGCACACATTTCGATCCGTCATCGACTTGGCGTTGCCTTTGTTGGCACGACCATCGCCGGTAGTCTGACGCAAACTTTCATCCCGATGGAGATCCCGCGATGCTGCTCAGTTTGGTGCCGTCGATTGCTGAAACATTACTCGGTCTCTCCGCCGCAATTCGGGAACGGCGGCTGACGTGCCGTGAGGTGTTGGAACGATGCCGCTCGAAGGTGCGCGAGTTCGAGCCGAGCGTGCAGGCTTGGGTGCGATTTGGCGGCAAGGAACTCGATCAAGTCGCGGAATCGCTCGATGCGGAGTTGAGATACGGCCGCTGGCGCGGGCCGCTGCACGGTATCCCGATCGGTGTGAAAGACATCTACGACGTCGCGGGACTACTGACGGCCGCCGGCATTCCGAATCGTGCGCCGGATGCGGCTCGCGAAGACGCGGAGATGGTTCTCCGGTTGCGTGACGCCGGAGCGATCATCGTCGGCAAGACGGTGACGACGCCGTATGCGTTTTTTGATCCGCCGCTGACACGCAATCCGTGGAACCTCGACCGTACTCCGGGCGGTTCATCGAGCGGCTCGGCAGCGGCCGTCGCGACGGGCATGTGTCTGGGAGCACTCGGCTCGCAGACGGGCGGATCGGTTACTCGGCCCGCGTCGTTTTGTGGCATCGTCGGATACAAGCCGACGTTCGGATTGCTCAGTCGAACGGGAATGTTTCCGTTTGCGCCGAGCCTTGATCATCCTGGTCCGATGGCGCGAACGGTTGAGGATGTGATCGCCCTCATGACCGCGCTGGCTCCGCGACGAATGCAATCCGCGTTTCGAGCGTTGCTCAATACTCCGCTCGATGAAGGGATCATCAAACGCGAACGAATGGCGTGTGGCAGCTCGGAGTCGTGCGAACTTGGATTGCTGTGGTTGGAAGAGGGGTTTATTGAAAAAGTCGAACCGGCGATGGCCGAGGCAATGAAGATGGCCGTTGATCACCTTGCCGGCTGCGGTGCCTGCCCCGGATCGAATTACGCCGATGAACTCGACTTGCCCAAGTTGTGGCGTTGTCATCGCGCACTGATGGCGGTCGAGATCGCGCGGTCACAAGCCGAGCGATTGCAGCAGCATCCCGATCAATTCCCGTCCGGCATTCGCGCGTTGATCGAAGAAGGGTGCGCGGTGCGAACGAGCGAATACGCGGAAGCGATTCAGTTTCAACGCGACCTGCGCCGCAAAGCGCGAGCGGCGATCGGCGACGAGATTTGGATCTGCCCCGCCGCTCGTGGTGCGGCTCCGACACCGGAGACAACCGGCGATCCGTGCATGAACTCGCCGTGGAGTTTTCTTGGCTTTCCAACGATCACGTTCCCGATGAGTCTCTCATTCGAGGGGTTGCCGCTGGGGATACAACTCATCGCCGCCCCGCACCGTGACCTCGAACTTTTCCAAGCCGCACGTTGGTGCGAGGCGCAGTTCAGGGTGAGCTACAAATAACTTGGTGAGTTGTGTTGCGTCGCGTGTGGCCAAAATCCGTATGGAAGCGTTGACGAGGGTGTTGACGGAATCTTCGCATTCAACCCGGAGGGTTGTCAGCTATTAGCCGGGTGGTTGAGCGCAGCGACACCCCCGGATTCGAGTCCCTTCAAATGATTGCATCCCAGCGGGATGCCAGCCAAACCGGCTGCGACCCCGTTGGGGTCGATCGATCTAACCGCTTGTACCGGGGGCGTCGCTGCGCTCAGCCCCCGGCTAATAGCTATGAAGCCTCCGGCTTGAAAATCATGAGGTCAGTCAGCGTTGAAAATGTCCAATCGCATCGGCCACTGCCGCCGCCGCATCGGGTTTGGCGAACCGCTTTATCTCATCACCAAGTTGCTGTCGGTGTGCTTCGTTGCTCAACAGCGACGTGAGCTGGCGGCTTAGCTCATCGGCCTTGGCCTCGGAGTTCGTTTGCTGCTCAATAAGCACGGCGGCGTTGCGATCGGCGAACAATTGGGCGTTGAGCCGCTGATGGTCATGAGCCGATGTCGGCAACGGGATCAAGATCGCCGGAAGCCCCGCGCAGGCGAGTTCGGCGAGCGTCGTTGCTCCGGCACGTGAGATGACGCAGGTCGCGCGGCGATATTGCTCGGCCATGTCGCGGAGGAACGGTTGCACGTCCGAGTTGAGCTTGAGGTTTGCGTATCGCAGGCGTATCGCGTCGAGATCCGATGCTCCCGTTTGATGGATGATTTGCCAGCCGGTGAGTTGCGGAACAAGTCCTACGAGTGCGTTGAGCACCAGCGAATTCAACGTCGTCGCACCTTGGCTCCCGCCGAGAATCAGCAGCGAGCAAATTTCATCAGGCGAGCGGGGCAGCGTCAGTCCCCCGGTGAGTTCGCGGTTTGGTG
>JANNDA010000903.1:0-4860 GCA_031387195.1 Planctomyces sp.
TTTCGCGGCGATAGCGTTGTTCCTGCTCATCGTCATGCAAGTGAGTGGCCTGAGCGCGGACGAGCAGCCATCTCGACCGCAGCGTTTGCTGCTCATTGGGCAAGGGCCTGACGGATCACACGCCAAAACAACGCATGAATACTTCGCCGGAGTCAATCTGTTGGCGAAGTTACTTCGGTCACAGTCGAAACTGGAGACGATTGTCGTCAGCGCCGACGGTGACTGGCGTGACGGGCCGCAGTTGCTCGAACGAGCCGATGGGGCGGTGCTGTTTGTGGCCGAAGGTGCGAAGTGGATCTCTGCCGATGCCGCGCGGCTGGCCGCGTTCCATGATCTGACCAAGCGCGGCGGGGGACTCGTCGCCTTGCATTGGGCAACCGGTACGAAGGAGGCTGAACCGATTGAGCCGTTCGTGCAACTCTTCGGTGCCTGCCACGGCGGGCCAGATCGCCGATTCAAAGTGATCGACGTGACTCCCGAACTGGCCAACGCAACGCATCCGGTTTTGCGCGGCGTGAAGCCAGTCGCGGTTCATGAAGAGTTTTACTTCGCGCTCAAGCTGGCGGCGAAAACAGGCGGAGTGACACGCTCGGAAGCGGAGTCCGCAATCACGCCGCTGCTGCGCATCCCCGTTGATGGCGAGCATCCCGTCGTTGCTTGGAGTTGGGAACGACCCGATGGCGGACGCTCCTGCGGATTCACCGGCTTGCACTTCCACGAGAATTGGAAGCACGAGTCGTACCGTCGGCTGATTGCTCAAGCGACGCTGTGGTCGCTGAAGCGAGACATTCCAGAAACGGGACTCGCGGTCGAGATCACTGCGGAAGCATTGTCGCTCCCTGCGGCGAATCCGTAATCGAGCGCACGACGTAAATCGCGAGAGACCTGACCCCTGACCGGTAGAGCTTGGCCTGATGAAAACCTTGAGTGGCAGGGATTCGAACCTGTTGCACACATCGTGTTCTGAAACTGACTTTCTCCATCCGTGCTCCGGCTTTGCCATCCGTGCGATAAAAAAACGTTGAATCGCACGGATAGCAAAGCCGGAGCACGGATGAAACTCCTGACGCAACAGTTTTGATTCAATCACCTCTCCCCATCCTGCCCAACTTTCGGGGTTTTCATCAGGCCACCCCTGACCGGTTTAGCCACCCGCCCTCGCTTACGCTTCGGGTTACTGGTGCGGCTTTGCCGCGCGAGGCGGTCGCTACTTGACGAACTGCTCGAAGAAATCCAGCGGGTTTGGTTCGGAACCGGCTGCCGTTTCTGTTGCGGACGCCTCGTTGGGGACAGCGTCATGCGTGAGGAAGTCGAGCGGGGCGGATTCTGTCTCCTGCGCCACAACGTCGGTGACGGCCTCTTCGATTCCGAACTGAACGGTCGGGTCGCCTGACTCCGCGGGAGGAGCGGCCTCACCGAAGAAATCAAACAGATCCACTTCAACGTTCGGCGACGTGTCAGTCACTGGAATCACCTCGGCCAGCGGCGGCGACTCAACGCTTGGCCATTCCTCCATGATTGCGGCGACGGGTATTGCAACCGCAGCCGGTTGAGCAACCGCCAGAGCCACAGGCTGAGCGACCGCAAGCACTGGTTGAGCCACTGGGATCACCGGCTTCGCGACCGGGATCGCAGCGGCCGCGGCTTCCGTCACGGCCTCCGCTGTTATCGTCGGCACCTCTTCCGCCGGACGAACGTAACCGTCGGGAAGGCCAAGTTGCACGGCTTGCGTCCACGCGGCTAGCTTGTCGTCTGGCATTCCGGTCGCGCGCTCGATCGTCAAGACGGCGTCGCGACCGATCGTGGGGAGGTATGCGCGGACTTCCAACCGTCCGTTGTCGAGATACCGAAACGTCACTTCGATCGGAGTGCGAGCCGGGAGGCCGATCATCAGTTTCGACACCACGCACTTACCAATCTGAGTCGAGTTGTTGCCACTCGCGTCCCCTCCTTCGACGACGGGAACGGACACGCTCCGCTGGCTCTCGCGAAACGTCGAAAACGTGTGCTTCATCTCTGCGGGAAGCGGTGTGTTGCGAGCGATCATGAGCTGTCGCCGATTCCTGCCCGTCGATGGCGAGAGGCCAAGCACACCCAGATCGTGCGAGTTGACGTTCTTCACACTCAGCGGCGGCCGGCCAGAAGTCGCATTGTCGAGCAGCGACTGCCCGTAAATTGCGGCTCCTTGAGCCACCGCCTCGTCCATCGACAGCGACCGATCGACCTTGAATCCCGTTTCGCGTTCGAGCATCTCAGCAATCATCGGCATCCGACTGGAACCGCCGACGACCAACACGCGCGTCAAATCGGAGTACTGCAACTTGGCGTCGCGAAGCAGTCGCTTCACGGTCATTTCCGTTCGATCGACAAGATCGCCGGTGAGCATTTCCAACCTTGCTCGCGTGAGCGACAGCCGCAGCGGTTTCCCCTCATGAGCAAACGCGATCTGCACTTCCAGGCGAGTTGAGAGCGACCGCTTTGCGTCTTCGGCTTCGGCTCGCAAGCGATATCCGGCCGAGGGATCTTGTCGCGGATCGATGTTGTGTTGCTTGAGAAACTCGGCCGCCACGAAGTCGATGATGCGGTTGTCCCAGTCGATGCCACCGAGTTCGACATCTCCCGCCGTGGCCAAGACAACGAAACAGTTTTGCGAAATTTCCATCAACGTGACGTCGAACGTGCCACCACCGAGATCGTAAACCAGCACGATCTCCTTCTTCGTGTTCGGCTGGTCGGAATTCAGAAAACCTTGTTGCACTCCGTAAGCGATCGCGGCGGCGGTCGGTTCGTTGATGATGTCGATCACGTCGAGTCCCGCCATGCGACCGGCGTCTTGAGTCGCCTTGCGTCGTGGCTCGTTGAAGTACGCCGGCACCGTAATGACCGCTTTCCTAATCGGCCCCAGCCGCGTTTCCGCGTCGTGCTTGAGCTTCTTCAGAATCACAGCCTGCAACACTTCCGGCCGCAACAATTCGCCCCGCACTGGATGCTGATACCACGTCTGCCCCATGTCCCGCTTGGGGTGCATGGCGATTCGATCCGGCTCAAATTCCGCCGCCTTCACCGCCTCTTTACCGACGACCGCTCCCGACTTGTCGAAAAACACCACGCTGGGAGTCGTCAGGTCTCCTTCGGTGTTCGCGATCGTCGTCGCTCGACCTTGCGCATCGACGTGCGAGACCACCGAAAACGTCGTCCCCAAGTCGATCCCGATCACGCGAACTGTTTCATCTGCGGCCATGGCACAAACTTTCTCGATGACGCCCAGAAAACGACATGCAGACTTTGCGAACCGACACGACGCAGCAGCGTATTCAGGATTCACCAAGAGCGAAACGATCGGCACAAATTCCGCCAGAATTTGATTCTTGGTCGGTGTTGTTTGTTGCAATCGCGTTCACATCATTCTGCCCACCCATCATTCTGCTCAGCCGGATTTTGCAGAATGATGGGTGGGCAGAATGATGTGGAGGTAACCCATGATTTCGGAACGATTGCGATATGGCCGCTGGCTGTCTGGAGCGACTGCCGCGTAACCTCTAGCCTGCACGCCAACGGCCTGTCGTTTTCAATGATCACTCGCGAGTTATGATTTTCATGTGGGTCAAGATTAAGCATTTGCTGGAGCTGATTCGGTTCAGCCACACACTCTTTGCGATGCCGTTTGCTTTGTTGTCGGCCGTCTTGGCGTGGCATTCTCGCTCCGAGCCGTTTTCCATGCGAGAGTTGTTGGGCATCTTGCTCTGCATGGTCTTTGCGCGATCGGCGGCAATGGCCTTCAATCGGCTGGTGGATTGGGGTTTCGATGCGAGCAATCCGCGCACGGCGACTCGGCATCTGCCGGCAGGACTGCTCAGCGGGACGACCGTGGTCCTGTTCACGCTCGTTTGCAGCGCGGCGTTTGTCGCCTCGACATTGCTCTTCTTGCCCAATCTTTGGCCGATTCGTCTGGCAGTGCCGGTGTTGTTGTTTCTGTTGGGTTACTCGTATGCCAAGCGATTCACCAGTTGGTGTCACTATTGGTTGTCGGCCGCGCTGATGCTGTCGCCGATCGCCGCCTGGATCGCGATCCGAGCGGAGGTGGCTTGGACGCCAGTGAGTCTCGCGGGAGTTGTCTTCTTCTGGGTTGGCGGTTTCGACATTTTGTATGCCTGCCAAGATGCGGACTTTGATCAAGCCCACAAACTCCGCAGTATCCCGGCTCGCTGGGGAATCCGCCGAGCGTTGAAGCTCGCAGCCATCAGCCATTTGCTGACCGCCGTGTGTCTGTTCGTATTCTGGCAAGTCGCTGGCTTTGGCCCCATTTTTTTGGTGGGCATCATCGGCGTCACGCTGCTGCTGGCTTACGAACATTCGCTGGTTCGCCCGGATGATCTCAGCCGAGTCGGTGTCGCGTTCTTCAACATCAACGCGATTATTGGAGTCGGCCTTCTGTTGCTCGGAGTCGCGGACTTGTGGGTCGGATCGCACTGAGCCGGGATTAGTCGTAATCCGAAGAGGCTGTGATTTTATGTGGGATAGGCTTCCAGCCTGTCGTTTTTTACGGGGAATCCGACAGGCTGGAAGCCAATGATCAAGATCGTCGCGGCCGGCCTCGTGCTGCCGAGCGCGTGGAAGTTTCTCTCACTTCCCAAAGATCAGTAAGTACTGATACTGCAGGAAGGGCTCCTGGCGCACCAGCCGGAGCCCTGCCTTCGCCGCGTCCCTGACCACCACATCCGGGCTCACGCGCTCGTCTGGCGCCGGCCCTGGCCCGGTGCCATCCAGCTTGAAGTCCACCACGCCAATGCGGCCCTGCGGCCTCAGCGCCCGCGCCAGGTTGGTGAGCATCGTCACGCGATCTTGCATCTCGTGGTACGC
>JANNDA010000927.1:0-12448 GCA_031387195.1 Planctomyces sp.
CCACCGAGGCAAGCTCGGTGTGGTTTGTTTCATTGTCAGCCGAGCGGGATGTCATCGCGATGGCAAATTCATTTCGTTCCCAACGCCGTCAGCCGCTTGCGAGCGTCGGCGACTTTGGGATGTTCCGGGTACTTGTCGAGCAACTGCTGGTAACAGTTCTTGGCCTGGGTCACGTCGCGCAGCACCTCGAAGCAGCGAGCGGCTTCGAAGTAGGCCATCGCCGACCATTCTTTGTGACCATAGGCGAAGGCCGCTTTGAGGAAATGCTTTGACGCCTCTTTGTGCTCCTTCTGCGCGAAGTAACATTCGCCGATCATGAACCGGGCTTTGGCGGCGGTTTCGGTGTCGGTCTCTTCCGTGACCTTCTCGTACTGCTTGACCGCCTCGGCCAATTTGTTTTGTTGCTGCAACGCCCAGCCGACTCCGTAACGAGCTTCGGCGCGGAGTTCAAAATCGGGAAATTGTTCCAGCACTTGCTGGTGCTGCTTGAGGCTGACGTCCCATTGTTCTTGAGCGGCCGCGCATTCGCCGGAGCGATACAGCGCAAGAGCCTGATAGGTCGGATGCTTCGCAGCGACAACCTCGGCGTAACGCTCAAGGGCTGACTTCCAGGCTTTTTGTTTGAACTCGCACTCGCCGAGCAAGAATCCCGCATCGCCCGACAACGCCCCTTTCGGATAGCCCTTCAACTGCGCGGTGAACGACTCGCTCGCTTCCTTGAGCTTCTCTGCCTTCAGATAACTCCAGCCGAGTTTGTGAATCGCTTTTTCGCCGAGTTCGCTCGGCCCCGCTTTCTGTTGAGCGGCGGCATACGCGGTGCTCGCGTCGGCGAAGTCACCGGCGTCGTAGTGCGATTCGCCTACTCGAAACAAACTCTCGGCGGCCAGCGGGCTGCTGGGATAATCCTTCGCCAAGCGGTTGAACGCCGTGACGGAATCTTTCTTGCGACCGAGTTCGACGTACGCCCAACCGAGTTCGTAAGCCGCTTTGTCGGCACCGGCGTACTTCGGATCGCTGCTGAGAATCGCCGCGTAGGTTGTCGCCGCCTCTTCAAACTTTTGCTGACCGGCGAGCGACAGCCCCAGCAGATATTGAGCATCGAGCGCGTCGTTCTTGGGCGGCTTGCTTTGCAGGAAGGAAGTGATGTCCGCCGCCGCCGCCGGGAAGTCATTCAACTGATAACGAGCCATCGCGCGGACATAGAGCCCTTTCGGCACGACTTCGGATTTTGCATACCGCGTCGCGAGCGTCGTCAGGGCGTCAACCGCGTTCTTGAAGTCGTCCCGTTTGAAATGCGTCCAACCGAGTCCGTATTGAGCGTGCGGCGCGAACGTGCCGGTCGGCCAATTCTTGACGACCGCCGAGTAATGCGTGAGGGCTTGATCGAAAGCGTTGGCCGCGTATGCCGCCTCGCCCAAGCGGAATGTCGCTTCCTCGGCGCGGGTGCTTTGCGGGAATTGCTTCAGCAGTTGTTGCAGTCGAGCGGTCGCCTCCGACTGTTTCCCCAACCGACGATAAGCATCAGCGAGCAGCAGCATCGTCTCGTCCGATTGATCGCGATCCGGCTTCGCTTGCAGCGAACGTTCGAATGACTGCGCCGCCTTGTCGAATTGGTCTTGAGCCGCCTGACAGCGACCGAGGATCGCGAGCGCCTCGCTGCGAACAGCCACGTCTTTGAGTTCGGCGATGATCGGCGACAACGCGGCGACCGCCTCCGCGTTCTTGCCCGCCAAGTGTTGAGTGAGGGCCAGTCGGACACGTGCCTGCGGGGCGTTCGCGTGTGTCGGCGTTTTTTGCAGAAATGCTCGATAAAGCTGCTCGGCGTCGGCGTACTCCTTCAGTAACAGCCGCGCTTCGGCTCCGATGAATTGCACGTCTGGAACGAGCTTGTCGTTCGGGAACGTGCTGAGGAATTTCGTGCTGTGCGTGCGGGCCGCTTCGTGATCATCGACATCGAGCGCAGTCAGCGCGGCCATGTATTGCGACTGCGAGGCCAACTCGTTGGTCGGATACTTGGTGGCGAACGCGGCATATTGCGCGACTGACTCCGGGCGACGATTCGGCAGCTCATACAGTGTGTCGATGCGAGCCAGCACGAGCTGCGGCAACTGCGAACTCTCGGCATGTTGCTTGATCGCCTCGTCGAGCACCTGCAAGGCCTGGTGCGGATTCTTTTCCTTGAGGTACGCCCGGGCGATCCACTGCTTCGCTTCGGCCGCTTCGGGGACGTTCCGTTTCGCGACTTGTTCCAAACCGGCTCGCGTTGCCGCGTACTTGCCAATCAGGAAGAAACATTTCGCTCCCGCGACCACCGCCGTGTCGTAATGCTTTGTCTTCGTGAACTGCTTGGGCATGTTCCAGTAGAGGTTGCCCGCCTCTTCGAACTTGCCGAGTTCATACAGGCACCGCGCTTGCCGCAGCATGGCCATGTCGGCCAATGCGAACTCATTAACCACGCTGACCTGCGCGAAGAGGCTTTGAGCCACCGCGAAGTCCCCTTTGGCGAAGAGCAACTCCGCCTGTCTCATGCGGACTTCGATCGCGAGGTCGTGTTTCGGAAAGTTTTCGGCGAACTTCGCAAACGTGGCCTGTGCCTCGTCGCTTTGCTTCAACGCTTCCTGAGCCACGCCGAGCGCGTAATAGGCGTCGGCGAGCAACTCAGCCTGCGGATAGGTCTCGATCAGCGCGCGATAACTCTTCACCGCGTCCGGCAGTTTGTTTTGCTGGTACAGGCTCTCGCCGCGATAGAACATCGCGCGAGATGCCTGCGAACTCTTGGGGAACTGGTCCAGCAACTTGGCGAACGCCTTTTCCGCCTTGTCGTAGTCATCGGGCTTCTTCGATTGCTGAGCCTGGCTGTACCACGCCGTGCCGAGATTCAGCAGCGATTGGTCGAGCAATTCAAACTTCGGCGACTGCTTGAGCAGCGACTCGAAGGTGGCGACGGCGGCGGGGTATTGCTTCGCCTGCAACTGGCATGTGCCGAGATAATGCTGCGCCTTATCGACTCGCGGATCTTTCGGAAACTTCTTGAGAAAGGTCAGCCACTCATCGACCGCTTGGTCGTACAGCTTCTGATTCTGGAAGCCGACAGCGACCGCGAATTGGCGTGTCCCTGCCTCGGTCTCTTGAGCGAAGACCGGTCGAACCAATGACAGCGCGATGAGAACCACAAACAACAGTCGAACGGCGATTCGGCTCATGGAAACACTTTTCGGGCGGAAGTTTGAGACGCGGAACTCGGTGGCCAGCATATCGGTCGCGTTCGGGCAAGTTAAGGAGACGCTCGTGGGGGTAAAACGATCAGGGGTCAGGCACCGGCTCGCTCGCAAAGTGAGTCGTACTCCCGCTTGATTCCAGTTCGGCGAGTAGTCGGCCGAGCGGCCTCGCGATAACTTGCTGAGCCAGCGTCGGCATCGGGACGTGCTGGTCTCGAAAGTTTCTCCGCTTCAATTCACTCTGCCAGACAGATCCGGTCACACGATGTGCTCAACCCGAATGCGAGTTATCGGCAGAAGGTGGACGCCGTGCGTCGGCATCCTAGCCGTCTGTTGTGGTCTGCTGCTGTCTGGACCTGTGCGAGCAGAAGAACACAAAGGGCGAGTTGGGTTTTCGATTGGGCTGGTTTCTCCCTTTGGGATCGACGCTTACGTTTCCAAGAAGTGGGGCGGCCTCAACGTGCGTTTGGTCAATCCCACGAACGAGCCGATCGAACTGTTCACGAGCACGTATTTTGAAGACAACCCGACTCTGCAATTCGGCCGGCGTGTGTGGCTACCGCCGCAGTCGCGGATGCAAACCTGGCATCCGCTGTTGATGCCGGAGGTGGGTGCGGAGGTCGCCACTTTCCCGCTGCGTACGCTGGTGATGGACGCCAGGCAATCGCGCGAGGTCATGATCCGCGGCGATTCAGGATATCTGCAAGCCGATTCGCTGTTGCGACACACGACAGGCACTCACGTCACGGGATTGATCGACTCGCTCAGCATCGTCACGGACGAGAACACGAATGCAGCGTATGAGTTATTGCTGGCCTCGCGGTTAGGGGAGGGGCTCAACCGACAGATCAAGTCATTGCCCGACCGGATGATTCCAGCGGGTGACGAATGCTTGCAGGGACTGGATCAACTGGTGATCGCTGACGGACGCGTGGTGGATGACGCTGCGGGGTTGACGGCGATTCGACGTTGGTTGTTTGCGGGCGGCCACTTGTGGGTGATGCTTGATCGGGTTGATCCGCGTGCGTTGGAGTTCTTGTTGGGAGACGAATTTGCGTGCCAAGTCGTCGATCGCGTGGGCCTCAACACGGTGCGTCTGGAAGCATCTGACGTTCAAGGCAAGATCGAGCATTGGACTCGCGAGTACGAGCGGCCGGTCGAATTCGTGCGAGTCATGGTTGAGGACGCAAATGTGGCCTTCACGATCGACGGCTGGCCCGCGGCGTTCTGGAAAAACTGTGGTGCCGGTCGGCTGTTGGTGACCACATTGGGACCGCAGGGTTGGTCGCGACCGAGAGAATCGGGAGATGCCCAACAACCGCTGTCCGGACGGCGATCAGGCAGGCCGCCGCAGTCATCCGCCTCTGCTGCGGTGGAGCCAGCCGGGTTCGCTCCGGGAAGAGAGATCGTCTTGCCGCCGATGCAGAGCTTGGCCGGACAATTCTTCGATTTGCGTCCCGCACCGTTGTTGACCGAAGCGATGCTCGAACCTCAGATGCGAGAGTACGTCGGTTATGCGATTCCTTCGCGCTGGTTGATCGTCAGCTTGCTGATGGGGTTGAGTGGCTTGCTGGCGGGACTAGGAACTTGGTTGTGGCGCATCAGTCGTCTGGAGTTACTGGGAGTGATCGGCCCCGGATTGGCGATCATGGTCAGTCTTGTGCTGGTGCAGTTGGGTCGGCATCAACGGCAGGTGGTCCCGGCGAGCGTTTCGAGCGTGCAGTTTGTCCAAACTCTGCCGGGGACGGACGACGTGCGCGTGCATGGGGTCGTCGGATTGTTTTCAGCGGAGGCGGGAACAGCGACTGTCTCTGCCAAGCGTGGCGGTTGGTTGATGCCGGAGATGACGGGTCAGCAAGGGATCACACGGCGGATGGTCTGGACCGATCTGGAAGAATGGCAATGGGAAAATCTTCCGGAGACTGCCGGCTTGCGAAGTGCGACGTTTCTACATTCAGAAAAAACTCCCGAACGGATCGAGGCGCTCGCGACATTTGGTCTCGAAGGCGTGACCGGTCGATTACAAACCGTCGCCGGACAGCGTCCTGCGGACGTGATCTTGGCGACGAGTGCCGGTCGCCTTGGTGTGGAACTGCGCGAAGATGGTCGCTTCCTCGCGACTTCCCAAGATGTGTTCGCTGGCGATCAGTTCCTGGCCGCCAGCTTGTTGAGTGACGAACAGAATCGCCGACGTCAGACACTGCGGAACTTGTTGACCGACCCACTACGTCTGGATTATCCGGCCGCGCCGCAATTGCTGTTTTGGACTGACCCTTGGGATCTCGGCTTTCAGTTTGGTGAAGGTCGAAAATCGTTTGGAGCGGCACTCGTGGCTGTGCCGTTGAAGTTTGAGCGACCGCCGACTGGAACCGAGATGGCGCTGGCCGCACCGTTTCTGCCCTACCGTGGTGCGATCGGCCCCGATGACGATGTCCCCTCCGGGCTTTGGGATCATCGTCATCGCTCGTGGTTGGAAAAATCGGTGCCCGCAGCGACGTGGTTGCGATTCCAAATTCCGGCGGTGTTACTCCCCGTTCAGATCAAGAGTGGCCGACTGCTTGTGCAGGTCACCGGCCCGGTGGGCAAGTTGGAGATCGCCGGACTTCGGCAGCGAAAGGAAGTCGTGCCGTTGAAAACTTGGATTGATCCCGTCGGCTCGCTCACGTTGGAGATCACCGACCGTGAACTCCTGAGCCTGTCCTCTGACGGCGGGTTGATGTTGCGAGTCTCCGGCGGAGATCCCGACCGTCCGGAACTCACCAATGGCGACATGCAGCACGGCGATAAAACAAACTTCTGGCAGATTGAATCACTGACGTTGGACCTGCACGCGAAGACGATTGATCCAAACTGATCTGGTCACACACTAGCCCGACGCGCCGCATCGTGAATTGCGACGCGGAGCGGCTGTTAAGATTTACGTGGTATAAGCTTCCAGCTTGTCGGAACTGATTTTTAAGGTCACAAGCTGTAAGATTAACCCACGAAAAGTTCACAGCCGCGGAGCATCGCACCACAATCACAGGAAAGGACGAGGATGAATTCCGAAAAACCGGCGGTTGTGATCGAGCATCTGACGAAGCGTTACGGCGACTTCACAGCGCTCGATGATTTGACACTCAGCCTGCCAGCCGGGCAGATTCTCGGTTTGATCGGTCCCAACGGAGCGGGCAAGACGACGGCGATCAAGATCCTTGTCGGACTCGCACGTCCGACCAGCGGGACCGCGCGGATTGGTGACGTCGATTGCGTGGCCGATGCGCGACGCATCAAGCATCTCGTCGGTTACATGCCGGATCGCTTCGGCTCGTATGACAACATGCGCGTCCGCGAGTACCTCGACTTCTTCGGGGCGGCGTTTGGTATCCCGCGCCGACAGCGGATCAATCGCATCGAAGAGGTTCTGGAAACGACCGGCACGGCTTACATGCGCGACAAGTTCGTCGAGAGCTTGAGTCACGGCATGCAGCAGCGAGTCGGCATCGCTCGCACGCTACTGCATGATCCGCAAGTTTTGATTCTCGACGAACCGGCCAACGGACTCGATCCGCAAGCCCGCATCGAGATGCGCGATCTGTTGATTCGATTGGCAAAGCTCGGCAAGACGTTGATCGTGACCAGTCACATCCTTCCGGAGCTCTCACGCATCTGCGATCGCATCGCGATCCTGACACACGGCAAGCTGCGAGCGTTTGGGACCGTCGATGAAATCAGTCGGCAGGTCAGCCAGCGTCGCACGATGGAAGCACAACTGGCTTCGGTCGAACAACTTTCCGCCGCTGCTGCAGTGATTCGCGAAATCATTGAACCCGGTGCCGATGTGGCCGAAGCACCTGCGGAAGCCGCTGTGCGATTTCAAACAGCATTGCTCGAAGCACAACTGGGCGAACTGTTGACTCAACTGGTTCAGCGAGGCATCCGCGTGACACAGTTCCGCGAAGTGCAGACCGATCTCGAAGCGGCATTCATGTCGTTCGCCAACCAAAAGGATGGCGAGAAAGTGAGTGTGGGAAAATGAGTTCGCATCTTCGTAGCCCGGTTTTTCAAACCGGGCGGTTCGATTCACTCGGTTTGAAAAACCGGGCTACGGGAGGTCGTGCAGATGCCTAATCCACTGGTGCATCGCGAACTCGTCACGGTGCTTCGACAGCGGCGGATGCTGTTGTTGCAGTGCGGAGTGGCCACGGCATTTGCGCTGTTGGTCATTATGCGCTGGCCGACCGAACCGCGCATGGCGTTATCGGGAACTCGCGCGCAGGAAGTGTTTCGATTGTTTGCCTATGGCCTGCTGTCGGCACTGCTGTTGATGTTGCCGGTGTTCCCCGCCACGAGCATTGTGCGCGAACGAAACTCCGGCACGCTGGCGTTGTTGCTCAACACGCCGCTCGGCCCGTGGCGCATTTTCTGGGGCAAGTTGCTGGCCGTGATGGGACTGGCCGGGTTAATTCTCTCCTTGAGTCTGCCGTCGGCTGCCGCGTGCTACGCGCTCGGGGGAATCTCGTTACGCGGCGATCTCGTGGCGGTGTACCTGCTGTTGTCCTTGGCCGCGTTGCAGTACGCGGCATTGGGTCTGTTGGTCAGCACGTATGCGACAACAACCGACGCCGCGGTTCGTTGGACCTACGGGATGGTGTTGTTGTCGAGCGTGCTGTCGCTCGGCCCGCATCAGTTCTTTCAAGGGACGGAAACTTATCTCGCCGATGTGGGAGATTGGCTGCGGTGTGTCTCGCCATTCGCGGCCTTGATGTCGCTCTCTGGCGCGGGCGACTTGGGAGCTTCCGGATTGATCTCAAACACCGATGTCCCTGGTCGGTTCATGGTCACTTCGTTGGTGCTGACGGCAGTCTATTCGCTGTGGTCGATCAGCCGGCTCAACCACACGATCTTCGATCAAGCTCGCGATGCAGGGGAGATCAGCGATGATCAAAACCTGGGAACTCGGATGCTGCGTCGGCTGGTGTTTATCGTCGATCCGCAACGCCGCTCGCGAGCGATCGGGCCGTTCGTGAATCCGGTGATGGTCAAGGAATTTCGCTGCCGTCGCTTTGGGCGATTGCATTGGCTGCTACGGCTGATCGCGATCTGCGCGATGCTGTCACTGGGCCTGACATATGCGACGGTCACGGGGACGGTCGATTGGGGCGTCGAAACGATCGGGGGAATCCTGGTGTTGATGCAGGTCGCGTTGTTGGTGTTGATCACCCCCAGTCTCGCGGCGGGATTGCTCAGCACCGAACGCGAGACCGGTGGCTGGCCGCTGTTGCAGATGACTCCGCTGTCCGTGTTGCGAATCGTGTGGGGCAAATTGTTGAGCGTGATTCTGACATTGCTCCTCGTTTTGTGTGCGACGCTGCCGGGATACGTGGTGATGGTCTACATCGAACCGGGGCTGCGGTTGCAGGTGGAGCGAGTCGTAATCTGCCTGTTGGCGACAGCGGGCTTCGCGATGTTGCTCAGCGCGGCCGTGGGGAGTTTGTTCCGCCGCACGGCACCCGCGACGGCGATGGCGTATGCCGCGTTGCTCGCGGTGTGTGGCGCACCGCTGCTCGTCTGGCTGGGCCGCGATGCACCGTTCGGACACGACACGGTCGAACGTGCGTTGCTGATCAACCCGGTGGCAGCCGCATTGTCGGTGATTCGTCTGACTGGCTTTCGCGACTATCAATTGATTCCGGGGAACTGGTGGTTTCTGGGAATTGCTTCGCTGGTGTGTCTGTTGGTTCTGATTGGTCAAACTCGTCGTATCTCGCGTCCGCAATAGAGTCATTTAGCACGACGCGCCAGCGAGTGGTTGAGTGCAACATCACTCGCTGGCACGTCACCACACGCTGGCGCGTCGTGCTAACAATCATTCGGTATCGCGTTATTTCTTGGGATTGTTTCATGCGTTGGATCGTTCATTTGCTGCTGATTCTCGGAGTGATCGCGACGTTCTTGTCGGCAGAACGCTCGATCGTCGCGGAAGAAATTCGTCCTGAGTTCGCGATGGACTCGGACCCCGATTTGATCATCCCCGATCCGATCAAGCAGTTCAGCAAGAAGTACAAACCGCTCTGGCTTTCAGCGCTCGCCCGACCGGAGGCCGACCTGCAACGCCTCGCCGCCGAAACGATCGCTGAAGCGCATCGGGTGGGAGTCCCCGAACTCAGCGAGGCACAGCCGCGGCTGATCAAGATCGTCACCACCGCAGCCACTCATCCGGCTGCGCGTGCCGCTGCCGCTTGGGCGCTGATCGTGCTGGAGTCGAAGGACGCCGCCCCCGCGTTGTTCGAGGCATCGCAGCAACATGGGTCCGACCTGCGACAACTGATCGAACCGGCGTTGGCCCGTTGGAAGTTCGAGCCGATCCGTGCCGTGTGGCACCAACGATTGAGCGACAAAGAGACGCGGCATCGTGAGCTGATGTTGGCGATTCGCGGTTGGGGCGAATCGGGTGCTGACTCGGCGCTGCCGCTGTTGTTGTCGATCACACACGATCCGCTGCGACCGTCTGCCGTGCGGATGGCTGCGGCGCGAGCGGCTGGTCTATTGAAAGAATCGGGACTCGAAGCGGATGCTGAGCGACTGACGAAAACTAAGCCAGCCTCGATCGTGAATCGCCTGTGTGCGGCGGCTCTGCTTGACCGGCACAGTTCCCAGGTATCTCAGGGTCTGTTGCTGCAACTGGCGCACGACAGCGAGCCCAGTGTTGCCGCCGCCGCACTGAATCGGCTGAATGGCATCGATCACGATCTGGTCGTGCCGCTGGCTGAGCCAGCGATGCAAAACAATGACGCGAATGTCCGCCAACAAGGGATCAATGCTTACGTCGCTCGTCCCACTCCCGAACGAGTCAGCTTTCTCGCGAAGCTGCTCGATGATCCGCATCCCACGATCCGTGGCAACGTGCGCGAGTCGTTGTTTTCGTTAGCAGAGAAGTCCGAACTCGACACGGCAATCCGTCAGGCAACGACCGGCGTGCTCGCCGGCGAAAGTTGGCGCGGGCAAGAGCAAGCCACATTGCTGTTGGCCGCGCTCGATCACAAACCGGCGGCTCCGCGATTGGTGCAATTGCTGGAATCAACTCGCGTCGAAGTGCTGATCGCCAGCGCTTGGGGACTGCGAAAACTCGCCGTTCCGGAGACTCTGCCGGCGATGCTCGACAAGGCCACGCGCCAAACGACAAGCCGACTCCAGAGCCCCGGCTCACCCGAATTGGATGTGCAAGTGGCTCATTTGTGCGAAGCGTTTGGTTTGCTGAAGTACGCTCCCGCCGAGCCGCTCTTGCGGCAGTATGTTCCGAAAAACATACCGATGGGTGAGTTCTCTCGCGGCGGTGCGATTTGGGCACTCGGCCATCTGCACGCCGGAGTTCCCGACGAGCCACTGGCAGTGCTCCTCACGGGACGTCTGACCGAACCAACAGGGGTCATGCCCGGCGAATGGCCGCTGATCCGCGTGATGAGTGCCATTTCATTAGGCCGGATGCAGGCCAAGTCACAGGTCGCAAGCATGCGTGAATACCTGGGACCGAAAGTGGAAGCCCAAAAAACTCATCTCGCCATCCGTTGGGCCATTCATCAACTCACTGGAGAACTCCTGCCAGATGCTGATCCGCCAATCACCTCCCAGTCCGGCTGGTTCCTCGAACCGCTCGACGATGACCAAGCAGACGCAAAACCATGACTCAAGAGCATCCCAAAGACCCGCTGCACGGCATCAGCCTCGCATTGATTCTGGAACGGCTCGTCGCACACCTCGGCTGGGCTGAGATGGGATTCCTGATCCCGATCCGCTGTTTCACCCACGATCCGAGCATCAATTCGAGCCTGAAGTTTCTGAGGCGAACCCCGTGGGCTCGCACGAAAGTCGAAGCGCTGTACCTTCATTATCGGAACGAATTCGTCGCGCCCGACCGCCCACTCACAGACTCTCCGAGCGTATGAATCTTTCGTAGAGTAGGGGGCTCGCCTGGTTATTCTCTAGGACCAAAAAAAAAGGCGAGCCGCCGGATGAACGAATAATTCACGACTCGCCGAGCCATGAGATCGAAACAAACTCTTAAAAGGAAATGAAGAATGCCTGCTGCGGAGACAATGATTCGTGTGGGAAAGTCCGCTTGCGGACGTGGCGTGTTTGCTCGGAAGGTGATTCGCAAAGGAACCCAGGTCGGGATCGCGCGCGGCCGCGTCTTCGATGACCCGCTGTATTGCAGCAACTACTGCATCGACTTAGGCGGAGACCTGTCGCTCGAACCGACCGCCCCGTTTCGTTATCTCAATCATTGCTGTGACCCCAACTGCAAATTGTTTTTGATCGAACGGCACAACAAAGACGGAACGCTCGCACCATCGGACGTGCAAGTGAAATCGCTGCGGTCGATCGCCGTCGGTGAGGAACTGACGATCGACTACGCCTGGTGTGCCGATGCCGCCATTCCTTGCTTGTGCGGAGCCGATGCGTGCCGAGGCTGGGTCGTGGCCGCCACAGAATGCGTGGCCTAACTTGGATTAGTCATGAGCGTCGCAAGCACGACGCGCAAGCGAGTGGTCTCCATCCCCGTGAAATGAAAGGCCGACTGACATGACTCGGACCATCTCCTTCGTTCTGCGTTGTTGGATCGTGTTATCGCTTGCCGGAGGAATGGCGTTTCATTTGCCCGCGTTGAGTGCGGACGACGTCACCGGATTATCGACCGTGCGACAGAAGCTAGCGGCGAAACAGCCGGTCAAGATCGTCTGTCTCGGCGACAGCGTCACCGGGATCTACTACCACACCGGCGGCCGACGGGCTTACCCGGAGATGCTCGAAGTCGCGCTGAAGCAAGTGGTCCCGCAGTCCGAAATCATCGTGATCAACGCGGGGATCAGCGGCAACTCGACAGTCGATGCCCTCAAGCGTTTGCAGAAAGATGTGCTGGATCATCATCCCGATCTCGTCACGGTCATGTATGGTTTGAACGACATGGCCCGTGTCCCCAAGCCAGACTTTCAAACCAATCTCGAACAGATCATCGCTCAATGCCGAGGCGTGAAAGCCGAAGTCATCCTCTGCACGCCGAACGGCATCATCAACACGTCCGGCCGCCCGATCGCCAAGCTGCTCGAATACAACGACGCGATGAAAGAGGTCGGCCGCAAGCATCAGGTGCCGGTCTGCGACTGCTATGCCGCCTATGAGACCATTCGCGAAGCTGACCCCATTGCCTGGCGTCTGCTCTTGAGCGACGAAATTCATCCCAACATGGACGG
>JANNDA010000950.1:0-2104 GCA_031387195.1 Planctomyces sp.
GAACGTCTCATTCGGAACCGCGCGGAGTATAATTTCTCGGGTTGAGTTCGGATGAAATCCTTGAGCCGGGAGATAACGGAGGCCGGCTCTGCTGGGAAGCAACCTGCCAAGGGATCTCTCGGTCTCCGATGCGCCAATGGCGTGTCAAACCCTGGCGAGGACTTCTCGGCCAGGGCCACTGCTTTTCGCAGCATTGGACATCGGAGTGATGCCTCCCAAAATCCACCGAGGAATTGCCCCGCGTACGCTTCAGTCGGATGAACCACTTTTCTGTGTGCCTGATACTTGCTCGATCGCCACATCACGAGCAGTGGCCTGCTGGCCCAACTGGCGTTTGCGATTTTCGACAAACGTTTGCGCGGCCAGTTTGAGGAGCTGTGTCCGGCGGACATCGAGCACCCCTTCCATCTTCTGAGCCAGTTGCTCAACCCAGCCCGGTTGTTGGCACATCGCCACGTTCATCATGGCGCACCAGGTACTGACCTCGCGGAAGTTGCGATCAGCCATCGCGTGGCTCACCGGAGAAATCAACTTCGCGGTGATGTCCACGGGCTGCGATGGAAACGAGACGAACATGTCGATGGAGTGCGTCACGATCGTTTGGCCGTCGTCTCCTTTGCGAAAGGTCGGCTGCAAATGCAGCAGCGCGCGGGCCTTGATCGGCTTGGGCAGGATCGGGCTTTTGAACGATCCCTCGCACAGGACCAAGTGCCGCTCGGCTGATGAGTGCAACACCTCGATCTCGCCGAGCGAGCCGTCGTGCGAATCCGCTTCGTAGCTCAAGGCACCGACCTGCCACATTTCAAAGGAGGAGATCTCCATGACTCGCCAAATACTGACGGCGACGTCCGGATGCGTGATGAAAAAGTGATACACGTCGGCGTCAGAAGGAAAGCTCAGTGTCGGCATCCGGCGAAATAGGCTGACGTTCTTCAGCACCTCATCGACCTTCGGACGAAGGTCGGCGGCGATCTTGTCGATCGGTATGTCGGCAACCGCTTTTTTGCGCGACGCGGCAGACGAGTTTCCCGTCGCCACGACTTCGACCTTAACAGCCGGAGGCGGATTCGCCGGTGGACTCTGCTCCTCAGCCGCAGCAATTCCACCAACGCAGACGCACAAAGCCAAGACGCCCGCCTGAATGCGAACGATGGTCACAAACCAATTCCGTGGAGGCATGCTCGAACCTTCCTTGGCCTATCCTACCTGGCTCTGCCAGCCTACCTAACATGCGATGAGCGTTGTCGGCAGACAGCGATACAACCTTCTTGATCGGCAAGGTCAACCAATCAACCGCACTGGAAATCGAGCATCGTGCGACAACAAAAAAGCCCAGCAGAAACCGCTGGGCTTCAAGTGGATTTGGGTGAGCGGGGCAGCGTTCGCTCCCCGGTGCGTTCACCGCAGAACCGGGGGCTGACGCCGCCCCGCTCGCCTGGATGCCTCAATGCTAAAGCAGCTCGTGAATCGGTGTCGGATCATCGAGCACCAGGTTCGGCCGGCCGGCATGATCGAGCACTTGCAGATGCGGGTCGATCCCCAAGCAGTTGTAGATCGTGGCGTGAATGTGCTCAGGGCGAACCGGGCGAATCGCCGGGCGATAGCCGTTCGCGTCTGTGCTGCCGATGATCTGTCCATTCTTCACGCCACCTCCGGCGAGTAAGCAGAACATCGAATTGCCCCAGTGATCGCGGCCCGGAGTTCCCATGCTTCCCGGAGCACCGCCGTTGCCGCCGTTGTTCATCTTCGGAGTGCGGCTGAATTCGCCGCAGAGGATCACCAGCGTCGAATCCAACATGCCGCGTTCATCAAGGTCGGTCAGCAACGACGCGACGGCCGAGTCCACCATCGGCAGATAACGTTCCATGCCCGCCTTCAAATCCCAGTGATGATCCCAGCCGCCGAAATGCACGGTGACGAACGTCGAACCCGCTTCGACCAACCGACGAGCGAGCAACGTGCTCTGTCCCCAGTTGTGTCGTCCGTACCGATCACGGAGCCGCGGATCTTCCAGGCCGATATCGAACGCCTTGCGAGCGCGAGACCCGGATACAAACTCGAACGCATCGTTGTCGAAACGGTCCATCGCCGTGAACAGCCCGCG
>JANNDA010000951.1:0-4262 GCA_031387195.1 Planctomyces sp.
CGCGGTAGTTCGAGGAACACCGGGCGTTTGTAGCGCACGGCCGCCTCGAAGCAGCGATCGATTTCGCGAAACGCCGTCAGCGGATCATCGAGCGATGCGGTGGCGACAGTGATCTTCTCGAAGACTTCGCGTTGCGTGTTGAAATCACGGACGCGGTGATGCAGCAGCGGATCGGAGCGGCGTTCCTCAACTCCAGGTGCTCCGCTGATGACGATCACCGGCGATTTTTCGGCGTAGGCTCCGGCGATCGAATTGCACAGGCTCAGTCCGCCAACGCAGTACGTCACACAGACGGCCCCCAGTCCATGCACGCGAGCGTATCCGTCTGCCGCATAGCCGGCACAATCCTCGCGCGTCGTCCCGACGACGCGAATCGGGCTCTCTGTGAGCATGCCGTAGAACTGCAACACGAAGTCACCTGGAATTCCGAAGACATCGGAAACGCCGTAGTCCTGCAATCGCTGAATCAGATAGCCGCCAATCGTCTGCTTTCCTTTGCCTGTGGACGATTTCACGCGAGCGACCGGCTTGCCTCCCGATGAGCTCCCGCGTCGCAGTGCCTTTGATGAATGTGAGCGGCCTGCGGCACGAGGAGGTGTCTTCTCAGATTTGCGTCCGGGCATGATGTGGTTTCCTTTCCGAGCGGTTTTTTTAGCAGTGAGCCTGAATTATTGATGGCACGAATGTAACCCGAAGCGTCAGCGAGGGAGTCGTCACAGTTCGCCCTCGCTGACGCTTCGGGTTACATCGCGGCACGCCGCGTCCTCCATAAGTAGTCCATGAATAGTTCCGGCTAGAGCTTCTCTGGCGACTTCAACAGTGGTGCCACGTCTCGCTTGATGGTGAGTGTCTTCGCCGAATGTTCGGGCCGCATCAGGACCAGATGCACCTCAAACAGTTCGTAACTGGCGAAGGCAATGTTTTGTTTCGCCAATTCAACCAGTTGCTCGAAGACCGCTTCGACTTGAGGCTTCACGTCGGCAGATTCGGGATCGAACGCCACACGCATGGTGACGCGCAGTGTTTTGGGCGAATTCTTGTGCATGCGGCGTTGCCCACCTTCCACATGCGGGTAGGACTTGGGGAACTCTCGGAAGATGGCTCGCTGCAAAGGGAGAAACGGCCCTGTGTGCAACGACCAATAGACCCACAAGACACTCGACATCAAGAACGCGAACACAAACAAGCCGATGATCACTTTCGAGCCGGAGACCTCAAAAGGCGCATCAGCCGCAGCATTGATTGACTCATTGGGGTGATCGACGACAGGGTCCGACATTTCAAATTTTCTCGTTGAGGGAAGGGAGGATTTGATCGAGGCTCGCTTCCGGTCGAGGCGAACGACCGGACCAGGTCACTCGGCCGGCGCGATCGATCACGAAGACGCCAGTTCGAGGTCGTTGTTCGTCGTCGTCATAGCGGCCCCACTGGCGATGAATCAAGAACTCCGGATCAGAGAGCAACGGAAATGGAAACTTACCGCCGCGAGCGATCGCTTGGCGATTATGTTGCGGCAACGCGGTACTGATCGCCACGACTTGCATCCCGCGCCGCTTGAGTTCCGCAAATCGCTCGCGGACTCGTTGCAAAAGCCGATCGCGATCGGCACCGAGTTCACCGTCAAAGAAGATCAACAGAATTTCGTGCCGGCCAATGTAGCGATCGAGCTTGAACAATTTGTTGTCGATGTCGAGCGCCTTAAACGTGGGTGCCTGCCGAACCTCGCTCAACAGAATTGTCTCTTGCCTTTGCGGCGGCTGATTCAATTTGAAGGTGACGAGTCCGCCGATGATCACGGCAGCGATCGGCAGAATCAGAATTCGTGGGCGAAACGGCATCGTTGCAGAGTGCTCTTCCTGCGATCCGGGGTCCGGCACCCCTGTTTGCTTGACGAACAGTGTTGATGTCGGGAGCGTAGCGAAGACCGTATCCACGAGGGAGCTACCGCGAGTGTCCACAACATCGTTTGATCTAACTGACGCGATTCATCGCGCGTGTGTGATGGAAGCGACCGCTGCGAAGCCCGGCAATGTGCATCCTCACGCATCGTTCGCCGACCTCACTTATGCCGATTTCGTTCGCTCGGCGGAAGCGGTCGCGCCGGTGCTGGCTCGCACGAGAGAACTCGGCGTCGGACGAGCGGTCTTTGAAGCCATTCAAGCGACTCGCGCGGTCGTCCAATCGAACACGAATTTGGGGATCGTGCTGCTGCTCGCACCGTTGGCCGCTGTGCCGCTGGATCGAACGTTGAAGGTGGGAATCAGCGACGTGCTGAAGCAATTGACCCGCGACGATGCCGCTTGGGTTTATCGAGCGATCCGCTTGGCTCAACCGGGCGGACTGGGCTCGGCAGAATCCGAAGATGTGTCTGCTGAGCCGACCGGCACCTTGCGGGAGGTCATGCAATTGGCCGCTGATCGAGACGGAGTTGCGGCGCAGTTTGCGAATGACTTCGCCTGGGTACTCGATGAGGGAGCCCCGTTTCTGATCTCGTCACCTGACTTCACGGAGCATCCGGAGTCGGTGGTCATTGAGTTACAACTGCGACTGCTGGCCGCTCATCCCGATACGCTGATCGCTCGCAAGTGCGGAGCGGCGGTTGCTGACGAGGTCTCGCGGCGGGCTCAAGACGTGCTGAACGCAGGCGGCGATTTCACCAAAATGGGTCGAAGCCTGCTGGCCGACTTCGACCGCTGGCTCCGTGACGACGGCAATCGCCGCAATCCGGGGACGACGGCGGACCTGATCACGGCGTGTTTGTTTGCGGCTCTGCGCGAACGTGGTGCCTCACGCGGTTGAGTGGCAAGCTGGAAGCTTGCACTACGACGTGATGGCGGCGTCATTCAGGACTTTCAACTGCATACCCTCGCGCGCGATCGGAGATGTCTTTGCGGCACCAAGCCCCCTGCCAGCGGATGCACTTCACGGCTTGGTAGGCTCGCAACTTCGCTTCATTGAAGTCTGTTCCCAGCGCGGTGACACCGAGCACTCGACCGCCGTCGGTGATGACATTGCCGTTCTGAAGCGACGTGCCCGCGTGAAAGACTTTCGCATCGGGGACTGCGGCAGCTTGTTCGAGTCCGCGAATCACAGAGCCTTTCATGATGGTGCCAGGATAGCCCTCAGCCGCCATTACGACGCAGATCGCTGGTCGCGGATCCCATTCAGCAGGACCAAAGTCAGCCAGAGTTCCATCGGCTGCTGCGGTGAGCAGTAAGCCCAGATCCGACTTCAAACGCATCAGCACCGGCTGCGTTTCCGGATCGCCAAAGCGGACGTTGAACTCCAAAACCTTGGGGCCTTGGTTGGTCACCATGATGCCCGCGTAGAGACAACCTTTGAATGGTCGCTCCTCAATGCTCATGAAATGCACCGTCGGCACGAGTACCTTTTCGACGATCTCGTCCATCAACTCGCTGGTGATGATCGGCGTTGGGCAGTACGCGCCCATGCCGCCCGTGTTTGGGCCACCGTCATTGTCGAACGCCCGCTTGTGATCTTGTGAGGCTTCCAGAGGCAGAATTGTGTTGCCGTCAACGATCGCCAGGATGCTCGCCTCGTGACCGGTCAGACACTCTTCAATCACGATTTTTGATCCCGACGCACCAAAGGCTTGTTCGACCATGATCTGTTTGATCGCACTCAGCGCTTGATTGCGGTCTTCGCAGACGAAAACCCCTTTGCCCGCCGCGAGTCCGTCCGCTTTCACCACTAGCGGCGTCTCTTCTCGCTCTTCAAGGTACATCACTGCGTCTTGATGCCGGCTAAACATGCGGTATTCGGCGGTCGGCACATTGGCCTTGCGCATGAGTTCTTTGGAGAAGATTTTGCTTCCTTCCAACTCCGCTGCCAATTTCGTCGGGCCAAAGACGCGGAGGTTCGCTGCCAGAAACGCATCGACGACGCCCGCAACCAACGACGCTTCGGGGCCGACGACGGTGAGGTCAATCCGTTCGGACTTCGCAAACTTCACCAAGCGTTCGATGTCCGTCGCACCGATCTCGACGTTCGTCGCTTCCAACGCCGTGCCGGCGTTTCCGGGAGCACAATAGACTCGCTCTACTGACGGCGAATTCTTCAGCTTCCAGCACAGTGCATGTTCTCGACCGCCCTGGCCGATGACCAAAACCTTCATTCCCAATTCTCCACTTTCAAAACACAGACAAAATGACTTTACGTAGCCGTCAAGCTCCGCGTGACGAGCCGAGCGTCTCTTGGCTCTGATGACAAAGTCTGATCACCAAGCGAGTCGTGAGACGTTC
>JANNDA010000967.1:0-14594 GCA_031387195.1 Planctomyces sp.
AAATCAACCTGCCACCACTGCCCCGGCTCACCGTTGGGCGAGCACCAGCGCGAATCGCTCTTCCCGTCCACCGCGTGTTCGGGCGGATGTCCGTCCTGCGATGCGGAGGCCGTCGCCGGTTTGCCCTTCGCCAGATCCACCGGCACGAGCACCTTCTTCGCGACCCGCTTCAACGGCTTCGAGTACCGATGGTCATCCAGCTTGCCGACCGACCAGAGCAAACCGCGCGTGACGTAATCGAGGAAGACCGGGTCTGCGTACTCTTCGTTGTAGTGGCCGATCGTTGTGCCGAAGACGCGGGTTTTCTTGTCGCCGTACTCGTTGGTCCAAACGCAGGTCTCCATCTTCTTGGTCTGCGTGCTCATCGCCTGAGCCAACGGCGTCGCCGTGTCCCACAACTTGGTGATGAGATACAGCTCGCCGTTCGGCGTGCGCCACTTGTCGCCGAAGTTCTTCAAGATCGGATGCGACTTGTTCGCCTCGACCGGCACGACGTCGAATGCGTAATGACTGCCGTGCCCATGCGACGTGACGCCGAGAAACTTGAACCACTCCTCGGTTCCGTCACGGTAGCAGTGCATCGAACAGTGAATGACCAGCGCCGGCAAACCCTCTTTGTGCGGCTTGAGCACTCGCTGAGTCCACTCCGGCTCCTTGATTTCGGCGAAGCACTCGTTGTGAACGACGACATCAAAGCCCTTCGCCCAATCGGGGTTTTCGTAGAGCGGGATCTTCGAGTTCGTCGCGCTGCCACCTTGTTGCACGATGTGCCATTCGACATTCGCTCGATCGGAAACCCCTTCGCTGAGGATCAGCTTCTGCTTGGCGTAGTCGTGGCAACAGCCTCCCGTCACCAACAACGCGCGAATCGGCTTCACTGGCTCGTCGGCCTGCAACTCGGATTGAGCAGTTATCAACGACGAAAGAACAACAACGACGGTTTTGAGACCGTTCAAAAAGTGGAGACGCATAAGGCGATCGTCTTTCGTAAAGGCACGGTTCCTGTGGTTTCCGGATGGTTACGGGTCTGCGAGTACGGCTCAACTCAGTCGTGATTGCGCGGGTGTTGTGGCGGGACGAGCAGCAGGGATTGGAACCTGTTGCGGACATCGTGTTTTGAAACTGACTTTCTCCATCCGTGCTCCGACTTTCGAGGTTTTCATCAGGCCAGGCGAGCTGTCTGTGCGACGTCCCTTCGATCGCGCACCTCAACCAGGCTCACTCTGGCAATGTCGCGAAGTCCTTCGCTGAGAGAGACCGGCTGATGGCTTCGAGTAATTGGACGACCGTGCGAGCTGGCGTTGAAGTGAGGTCGTCGATTTTATCGCTGCGAAGCGATCGCGCGAGTTCGGTGAGATCGTCGGAGGCGGGGCTTAATGTCGGAGCGGGGGAATCGAACACCTCGCCTTCGGGGGTGAGCGTGTAGCGGCGACCGTCGGCGTAGCCTCCATGTTCGGAGTGAATCACCCAGCCCGTGCGGAGTGGCGCGGGGCTATCGAGCCGGATATCAATTTCGGCGCGCGTTCCGTTTGTGAACTCGATCCAAGCGGCTAGCGCTTCAGTCTGTTCGCCAAATGCGATGACTCGTCTTGGAGCGTGCGGCACGAGTTGCACGAGTTGATCGAGCGCATGGGCCATTTGGCGGATCAACGTCACTCGCGACTCGTGAGACTCGTGGCTCGGCACACCAGCAGGCGGAAGACCGTATCCCCAGGATATCCACTTGATGGCTCGTACGGCTCCGAGTTCTCCGCTGCTCACGGCAGAAACAGCTCGGCGAATGTCGTCGTCGGTATGTCGCGGGGAATGGACCAGGAGATGTCGGCCTCGTTGGCGTGCGAGTGCGAACCAGCGATCCGCTTCGGACGTCGAAAGGCTGAGCGGGGTTTCGATCACGACGTGTTTGTTGTGATTGAGGAGCTGCTCGACAAGATCGGACGGCATGCCTGCGGGGCGAAGAGCGATCGGATGTGCGATCCAGGCGACGTCGATGTCGGGCGCTTCGAGGAGTTCATCCCAGTAACCCGAAGCGTGAGCGAGGGCGGGCGCTTCAAGAAGCTGTGAATTCGGAGCGTGGGGAAGCGCTCGCCCTCGCTGACGCTTCGGGTTACTGGGGTCGAACGTAGCGACGACTTGGAACGGACCATCGGTCAAACAGCGTTCGATGAAATGTAGGCCGTGCCGATTGAGTCCAATCACGCCGACTCGCAACAGCGGTGCGGCAGCGAGCGACATTACCGCAGCTCCTTGGGCAACGACTTAACATGTCCGGAAGTTCGGACCTTCAGCTTGCCGCTGCTTTTGTGGCCGGGTGGCAAGTTGACGCGCAACAACAACACGCCGTCTTCTCTGGGTGTGAATTCCTTGTTCGTACCGATTTCAAAAGCCTCGCCCACTTTGTCGTTTTTGCTGGGAGGCTTATTCGGGTCTGGATTGGGATAGACCATGCCCATCAAGGCACCGCAACGAACTCCGGCCGCCATGTCGGTGCCTGGGTCTTTCGTCGGTAGTCCGCCGCCATCAACCTTGAGATTGATGGAGACGGTGAACTCGCCTGCCGATTCGACGCGCACCGGCTTCCCCTTGGCGACCAAAACGCGCATGGTCCAGCCTTCTTTCACATCCTGTTCAAAGTCGTGTTCGTTACTTTCAAACAGCGCCTCGTTGAGCTTATCCATTCTCTCTTTGATGCCTGGCAGATCGGGCCTCAGCCGCAAAATGGTTCGCATTTGTTCCTGAGCCTCTTCGAACTTTCCCGCCTTCTCGAAGTCTTCCGCCAGCTTGGCCGATTCGTTGAGGAAGTTTTCCATGTTCTCTTTCGCGCGGTTGTCCAACTCTTTGGATTCGACCGTGGACTTTTTGCTGGTGCCGATCTTCGACTTGGCCTTGCTCGTCTGAGCAACTGCCACAGAGCCATCGTTCCAAACGATGACCGCACTCAGGAGACACACCAACAACGAACAGGACACGACCAGCAACTGGCTGTGGCGCATGACAGACTCTCCGAAGCGTAATGAAATTAAACGGCTATCGCGGCGAAGCCGCAGGTACGTAGCCGATCGCTCACCGACGTCTTGTGAAGCATCCGGCTCGTCACGCGGAGCGTGACGGCTACGTCGCTAAGGGCTATTAGAGCGCGATCACAAAGCCGAAGCAACCGAGTGATTTGTGGCTGCGGCAGGTGGTTGCGTTTCAAAGGCATCGCCGGATAATCCCGGCTCGGAACATCCCGCCTCTCTTGCTCACGGAGTGATCTCATGCCGCGTCAGCGATCCTCGTTGCGAAATGTCCTGAAGTCATCGTTTTGGTTGTTGGGAATCATTGGACTTGTTGCTGCGGTGTCGATATCCGGAACCGTGCGCTGGTTAATCGCGGCGGATGACGCGAAGCCCGCTGACGCCGCAAAGCCGAAGTCGGTGGATATCGACAGCGTTGCTCAGTTGGAGGGATTCGGCAATTGGGCGACGAGCGTTGTCTTCTCCGCTGACGGCAAGACGCTGCTCGTCGGGAGTCACAACACGCTGCATGTGTGGGACGTCGCCAGTCGCAAGCAAACGGCGACGTGGGCCACTGGTTCGGGTTATGTGCGATCGCTGGCGCTGTTGCCGGGTGGGACGAAGGTTGTTGTCGGTGCGTATCAATCGGCGAGCGTGTGGGACATCGCGAGTGGAAAGAAGGAACGCGACCTGCCGAAACATCGCGGGTTCGTCACTTCGATCGCCGTTTCTCCCGACGGCAAGTTGCTGGCGACTGGTTGCGAGGACGAGGCGGCTCGGTTGATCCGCGTGGAAGACGGTTCGCTGGTGAAGACGCTGGAGCATTCTCGCGAGCCTGTACTGAGCGTTGCGTTCTCACCGGATGGCAAGTTGCTGGCGACCGCGGCTGGAGAAGAAACACGAGTTACTCGCCCCGGCACCGCGCGGTTGTGGAACGTCGAGACGGGCGAAGTGGTTCAAACCTTGGAAGGAATTCCGCGCGCGGCCACGACGGTGGCCTTCACGAACGGCGGAAAGAAGTTGATCGTCGGCAGCGTCGATGAGAAGGCGTATTTGTTTGACGTGGAATCCGGCAAGCCGCTGAGTTTCTTCGCCGGACACAGCCGACCGATCAACGCCATCGCGATCAGCGCCGATGGTCAAACCGTCTTCACCGGTAGCGGCGGGCGCAACAAGGGGAAGAATGAGCTGCTGATCTGGCGCATCGACGAGGGAAAAATCCTTGGCAAGTCGGACGAGCATGAAGCAAAGATCGCGGCACTCGCGCTGTCGCCGGACGGCAAGACCGTTGCGACGGCAGGTTACGACCAGATCGTGCGGATTTGGGATGTCTCAGCTTTGAGTTCTACCGACTCAACGACCGTTGCTGCGACAGACACCAAGACATCGAATGCCGCTGAAACTGCGGCGAAAGACTCAGCCGCGGACGAGCCCAAGCAGCTCAAGGCGGGGATCATCGGCTTGGACACGTCGCACGTGATCGCGTTCACGAAGACGCTGAATGCGGAGAAGCAGAAGCCGGAAGCGGTCGGTTGGAAGATGGTCGCCGCGTATCCGAAAGGAAGCCCGGACATCAAATCGAGCACCGAACGTATTCCCGGCTACATCGAAGAGATGAAGAAGCTCAACGTCGAGATCGTCGATTCGATCGAAGAACTGGCGAAGCGTGTCGATGTCGTCTTTCTGGAAACCAACGATGGCCGACCGCACTTCGAGCAATTGATCCCCGTGTTGAAAGCGGGCAAGCCGTGCTTCATCGACAAGCCGATTGCCGGTTCGCTGTCGGATGCGGTGGCGATCTTTGAAGCGGCCAAGAAATACAAAGTCCCAATTTTCTCGTCGTCCTCGTTGCGGTTCGGCAAGACAACTCTCGCCGCGCGAGCCGGCGCGTTGGGCAAGATCACGAGAGCCGAAACCAGCAGCCCGGCAAGCCTCGAACCGACACATCCCGATTTGTTCTGGTACGGCATTCACGGCGTCGAGTCGCTCTTCACCGTGATGGGAACCGGCTGCGTGTCGGTTCAACGAGCCAAGACAACGGACGACAAAATCATGGTTCTCGGCCAGTGGACCGACGGCCGCGTCGGTATCTTCATGGAGGGCAAGGGCTACACCGGCAAAGCTGTTGGTGACAAAGGGGAAGGCCTCGTCGGCAGCTACGACGGTTACGATCCGCTGTTGTTTGAAGTTTTGAAATTCGCTCGCTCCGGCCAGCCGCCGGTCAGCGAACAAGAGACGCTGGAAATCTACGCCTTCATGGAAGCGGCGGACGAAAGCAAACGCCAGAATGGTGCCAGCGTGACGCTCGAAAGCGTGCTCACGAAAGCCCGCGCTGAAGCGGCCAAGAAGATCGCAGAGTTAAAGTGAGTCGCATCGGACGGGGGGACGATTTCAACGCAAAGGATGCGAAGAATCGCAACGTAACCCGAAGAGGCTGTGATCTTTTGCGTGGAATAGGCTTCCAGCCTGTCGAATTCCCTGTAAAAGCACGACAGGCTGGAAGCCTATCCCACATAAACTCACAGCCTCTTCGGGTTACGTTGGTTGCACTTCCTTCGCGTTCTTTGCGCCTTTGCGTTGAAAACTGCCCCCTTCGAATCACAACCAAAACCCGACCAAACGAGCAACGAGTGCATGTCCGCTGAAAAGACCACGGGGCTGGTGATTCGACAGGCGGACTTCAGTGAGTCCAGTCGTGTGGTTACGTTTTTTACCCGCGACTTTGGCAAAATCGCGGTCGTCGCGAAGGGGGCCAAACGGCTCAAGGGGCCGTTTGAAAGTGCCCTTGATCTGCTCGCGGAATCTCGCCTAGTGTTCCTGCGTAAGTCCACAGGAGGACTCGACATTTTGACGGAATGCCAATTGATGGCTCGGTTCCGTCCGCCCGAACGCAATCTCAATAGCTTGTACGGCGGGTACTACGTTGCCGAGTTGTTAGCTGGTCTCACGGAGGAATATGACCCACATCCCGTCTTGTATGACGAGGCAGTGACGACGCTGCGACGATTGGCCGAAGAAGCGGATTTCCGCTGGCCAGTGCTGCGATTTGAAGTCGTCACTCTGCGAGAAATCGGACACCTGCCCGACTTTCGAGCGTGCCTTTCCTGCGGACGAGCCGTGGTTGATTACACGAATTATGTCTTCTGGGTTTCTCAAGGAGGATTGCTCTGCCCGAACTGCCGCAAACCGGAGTACGCTGCTCACCCGATTCACGGAATGACGCTGCACTTGTTTGAGCAACTCGCAGCCGAGGATGCTCCACCAAATCCCATCGAACCCATCCCTGCCAAGTATCTGCAAGAACTCCGACATCTGTTGACCGCCTCGATCTGCCAGCCCTTCGACAAACGTCCGAAAATGCTGTCTTATCTCCCCTTCTGATCTCATCTCAATCACGTCTGTGCCCAACACGAACCCGAAGCATCAGCGAGGGCGGGTACTTCACGTGACATCGTTCCCGTCATCGACCGCTTGAATTCCTGTCATCGAAGTCTTGTGAAGCGTCCGCCCTCGCTAACGCTTCGGGTTCGTTTGTTTTCAGCCGTTCTGGCTGATGGATGACTCATGTCTTTATTCATCACTCGCTCATCCCTGTTGATTTTGATGACGCTGGCATTGTGCCCGGCGATCGTCGGCTGCGCGACCGTGAAATCGCCAGTCACACTGACTCAGTGGAGTTGGGGCAAGAGCGTCAATCTCTCGCAAAAGAAGAGTGCCGATCCGTTCGTGAAGCAGGACGAAGAGCAGGGCGAAGATGACGTCACTGTTGTTAATCCCGATGCGGATCCGAAATCAAAAACGCCGAAATCGAAAGAGCCGGGACGGCTGTGGGGACTCGGCAAAAACGCGGACCAACCGCCAGAACGACCAAAGGCCGAAGAACCCAAACAAAACTCGTCGTGGTTTACGAAGACTCCGTCGAACAGCAAGTCCTTCAACAAGCCCGTCGTTGTCGATGAGGCAGAAGAGCGGCGGCGCAAAGCTCAGTACGATCAGGCCGAGGTCTTGTTCAAAGAGGGCAAGTATGCCCAGGCTGAATCGGTGTTGAAGCCGCTTACCAAGAAAAAGAACAGCGTTTGGGCCAACTTCAAAATCTGGAGCGCCGATCCTGGTACTCGCGAAGAGCACAACCGCGTTCGCGAAGATTCGCTCTTCCTGCTCGGTGAAAGCTACTTCAAGCAGGAGCGTTTCAACGACGCGAAGGGAAACTACGAAGCACTGCTGAAGGACTACCCCTCGACACGGCATCTCAACGTCTCGACGCGGCGAATGTTTGTGATCGGCAAAACCTGGCTGGGGATGCCGGACTTCGCGACCTCCAGCGACATCACGCCGGTGAATGTCGAAGACCCGCGATCGACTCCGCAGCCGAAGAAACAAAAGCCGCCGCACTCGGCGATCTTGGTCCCGAACGTGACTGACAAATCACGACCGGCGTTCGACACGCCAGGACATGCCCTCGATGCGCTCAAGGCCATCTGGCTGTACGACCCGCGCGGTCCGTTGGCTGACGACGCCATCATGATGACCGCCAGTCATTACCTGCGGGTTGGCAACTATCAGGAAGCGGATCGGTACTTCTCGATGCTCCGCGAGGAATATCCCAGCAGCCCGCATCTGCAAACGTCGTTCGTGCTCGGCTCGCACGTGAAGTTGATGAGCTATCAAGGTGCGGACTACGACGAGAAGCAACTCGAAGACGCGCGGCGGCTGAAAGAAAGCACGCTGCGGCTGTACCCGAATCTTCCGGAAAAAGAACGACTCAAAGACGAACTGGCCAAGATCGAAGAGGCACGAGCCCAGCGGTATTGGGAGCTGGTTGACCTCTATCGCCGGAAGGGTAAGCCCAAAGCGATGGTCATCTACGCGGAAGATGTCTTGCAGTCTTATCCGAATTCGAGCTATGCCCCCAAAGCTCGCGAAGTGCTCGCGGAGTTGCGTCCGGATCTGTTGGAAAAGTACCCCGGCCCGCAAACCCACACACGCCCGAAACCGCGTCCCGCAAAGGCCCCGGATGACGACGAAACTTCCTCTGGAACTGCGAAACTTGATAACCGGGAGTGATCCGCAATGAACTGCGTTCGCAGAACTCTGCTGACACTTTCGTTCGTCACGGGCATGACCGCGCTGAGCGGTTGCGGCGGGTACATGATCGGCGGCCCGTACGACCAACAGATTCGCACGGTCGAAGTGCCGATCTTTGAAGCCACGTCGTACCGGCGAGGTCTCGATCTGCAACTGACCGAAGCGGTCCAAAAGCAGATTCAACAGCGAACACCTTTCCGCGTCGTGAAAGATGGCGGTGATACACGCTTGACCGGTCGCATCATCGACCTGAAGAAAAGCGTGCTCGGCGAAACTCGCAACGATGATCCGCGCGAGCTGCAAGTGAACCTCGCGTTAGAGGTCGTTTGGGAAGATCTCCGCGCGGGCAAGGTTCTGGCTCAAGAGCAATTCCCGCTGACTCCCGGAATGGCCGCACTTCGATCTCAAGCGGAGTTCGCCCCCGAAGTCGGACAGTCGCTGGCAACCGCCACGCAACAATCGCTGAACCAGATGGCTCGGCAGGTTGTGGACCTGATGGAAACGCCGTGGTAACGCCGCGCGGAAACGCTGGTTATTGAGCGTCGGTCGGAGCGCAGCAGGCTCGGCGTTTCGGGCAACCGAACTTGACGGTCGCACCAGCGATCAGCATATCGACGGAGGTTGTGCTCCGAATCGACGAGTCTGGGATCGCACCAGACGGCAACACGATGGGACTTGTTGAGATCGAGTTCTCAAAGCCGTGTGTGTAGGCCAGCGACAATGAAAACGCTTCCGTCACTTGATAGGACGCACCGGCAGAGATCACGTGCTGGATGGTGAGCGGCGATACGACGTTGACCGTCGTCTGACTATCGGGGATCGGGTTCTCGCTCCAGCTATAGCCCAACCGCACAGACATCGCGTCGGTCATCTGGTACTGAGCACCCAACGCGACTGCGAAAATGCTCTGAAAGCCCAGGCCATTCACGGCACCCGTCCCAGAAAATCCGGACTCACCGAAGCCTTCGGTCTGCTTAAAGTCGAGATAACGCAGGTCCGCCGCCAACAGCAAACGATCAATGCCGGAATAGGACGTCCCCACAGAAACGATCGATGGGACATCGATTTCGTACTCCGAAGTACGAGGCAGTCCCAGTTCATTGGTTTGATGGAAACGGTATGGCTGGAACCATTGCTTGCTCTTGTAGGACGCACCGAAGCCCCAGTTATCCAACTTGTAGTACGCACCAAGGCTGAAGCCGCAGCCCCAGGCTGAGCGAGAATGCGTGCCCGATGGGTAAGTTCCGTTTCCGTTGGGATCAGAAATGATCGCCGGATCGAGTTGTACCATGCCCAGATCGAGCAGCGGGCTGACTGACACCGAGAGCCGATCAGTCACGTCATAAACCAATGCCGGTGCGATTTGTAGAACTTGGTACTGTGAGAAGAGTGGGCCAAAGCCTCCGGCAGCAGGTGGCGCGAGCACAGGGTTCGACAAACTGCCGGCGTAGCTCACACCGAATCCGGCGACAGCATAAACACCCAGGCCGTAGGTCATGGGTGACTGTTCTGGCCGATAAGACAGCGCGATCGTCGGCAGTGAGAAGATCGCATCTTCGTTCTGCGTTGTGCCCGACAGACCAGGAACGCTCGAAAACAAACTCGATTGCGGAGCCAGTAACTCGACACCGACTTCGAGTTCCGAACGATCCAACCCCGAAAGAGTGGCCGGGTTCCAATACAACGCACCGGCGGCTGACAACGGTGCCGCCGTCGATGCGCCACCCATGGACCTGTTGACGGCTCCGGTTCCGGAAAGAACGGGCCCGAACTGCGCCGCTGCTGGTGTCGCGGACATGCCGAGAAACAATCCGGCCAACACAGACACCAACCCGCCAAAAACGGCCTTGCGAGCGTTCATCATCAACTCCTCCGTGAGTACGACTTAAAACAACTATCAGCAAAATATCGACAATGACAATTATGAAGGTCGAAGCAGTCGCAGCCGCGAGGCAACTTGGTGGCAGAAAACGCGGCACCGACAGCAAGCGTTGCCCAGCCGGAAAAGTTCAGCGTTGCGAGGGCTGGACGGCATGAAACAGCGTTACTGTGCGTCCCGTTCCGATCAGCCTTCAGGCTTCGATACACTCCCAAAACAAGCGATGTCACCCGGACCTACGAAATTCCTGAAAGGCGGATTCATGAAGCAGACGAAGCGAATTGTGGCTGCGTTGTTGGTCGTTTTGTTCGTGCGAGCCGCCGAAGCTCAAACGACCGAGACGTCTCCTCCGGAGAAAAAGCTGCCGATGTCTGGCGAGGTCTTTCGTGTCGAAGGCCGCACGGCGTTTGTGATTCCACCAGACAGGAAATCCGACGACGCGACTCCGTGGGTCTGGTACGCACCGACGCTCCCTAACCTGCCGGGAACCGAAGAGCGTTGGATGTTTGAACGCTTCACGAAGGCCGGGATCGCGATTGCCGGGATTGATGTTGGCGAATCGTTTGGCAGTCCGGATGGCCGCAAGTTGTTCTCGGCATTTCATCGCGAGCTCACCGAAAAACGTGGGTTCTCAAAGAAGCCGGTATTGCTCGGTCGCAGTCGCGGTGGCTTGATGACGTTGAGCTGGGCCGTCGAAAACGCAGACAAGGTCGGTGGCTTCGCAGGCATCTATCCGGTCTGCAACATCGCCAGTTATCCAGGAGTCGAACGAGCGAGTGGCGCGTTCGGACTGACCGAAGCTGAGTTGACGTCGAAACTCACTGAGCACAATCCGCTCGACCGACTCGCAGGGCTGGCGAAAGCGAAGGTGCCACTGTTCGCGATTCACGGCGACATCGACAAAGTTGTTCCGCTCGAAGCCAACTCTGGCGAAGTGCGGAAACGTTACGAATCACTCGGCGGCGAGATGCAGCTCATCGTCCCCGCCGGACAAGGCCACAACATGTGGTCCGGATTCTTTCAGTGCCAGCAGTTGGTCGATTTCGTCATTACGAACGCCAAATAACCCAAAGCGTCAGCGAGGGCGGGCGCTCCCCAAGATGATGAGTTCCACGTTTTGTGAAGCGGTTTCCCTCGCTCACTCTTCGGGTGAGTGACGCACTCTCAGGAGAATCGAATATCTCGAATCGTGATTGCCGAATGCAAACAGGAAGTCTCGTCGTTCAGTCCCGCGACGAGTTGCTTGGAAGACTTCCGCATCGTGCGCGGAACGGCGTTGCTCGACCATCATCGCCGAGTGCGCGAAGAAGTCGGCGGGGCCTTGAACGTCTTCGATGCGGACAGCCGAGTGGAACTCGTGCCTGCGTTCGGAGCGAGTGCGAACACGTCGGGTGGCATTCTGCGGGCGGAGAGCTTCCAACGCCTGTGCGAGGATTTCCTTGGCGGCTTGACTGATGCGTGTAAGACCGGCGTAGTCGATGCCGCGTACTTCTCGCTGCATGGAGCGATGCAAGCCGAGAACGAGGACGATCCGGAAGGTTTTTTACTGCAAGAAGCGCGGCGTATCCTCGGCGACAACATTCCGTTTGTGGTGTCGCTCGATCTACACGGCGTGCTGACGGATCGGATGCTTGAGCACAGCGACGCGGTCGTGGCCTATCACACTTATCCGCACGTCGATTTCTTTGAGACCGGAGCACGGGCGGCGAGGCTACTCATGAAGATTCTGACTGGCGGTGCTCGACCAGTGACCGCTCGCGTGAAGATCCCGGCGCTCGTACGCGGCGATGAACTGATCACTGAAACCGGCTCAATCAGCGAGTGCATTCGGCTGGCGCAGCAGATCGAGGCCAGCGACGCCGGTCTTTCTGCGGGTGTGATGTGGGGCAATCCTTTCACCGACGTCCCCGAACTGCGAACCAACAGTTTCGTCGTCATGGACGGCAATGAGACGGCCGCGCGGCGTCAAGCGATCGCACTGGCCAACATCTTCTGGAAGCATCACGAGAAGATGCAGGTGCCGTTAATGAACCTCGCCGACAGCGTTCAGCAAGCGACCCAAGTCACATCAGGAACCGTCGTGATGATGGATGCCGCCGACGCCACCAGTTCCGGCGCGTCGGGCGACAGCAACGCAATCATTCGCGAAGTTGTCCGTCAGCAATATCGTGGCCGAGTCCTCGCTTCGATCGTTGATCCCGCCGCCGTGCGACAAGCCTTCGCGGCCGGTGTCGGCGCGACCATTCACACCAAGGTCGGTGGAGCGATTGATCCCGCGCGGTTCCAGCCACTCGAAATGGACGCGCGCGTGAAGTTGCTTTCTGACGGCAAGTTCCGTAGCGAGTCCTTCGCCTGGCCGTGGGATTCGGGAGACACGGCGGTGCTCGAAGCAGATAACCTGACGCTGGTCGTCGGGACTCGACCGGTCAGCCTGTTTGATCGGTCGTGGTTCTACGCCAACGGACAAGACCCTCGGCACTTCAACCTCGTCGTGGTGAAGTCGCCGCATTGCGAACACCACATGTTCGCCGACTGGTGTGCCAAGTTGATCAACGTCGATGCGCCGGGTTCGACGAGTGCCAACGTCAAAAGTCTCGGCCACACCAAGTGCGCGCGGCCCCTCTTCCCGCTGGATGAGGCCGTCGGTTTCAAACCGGTCGCGGACGTGTTTCGTCGCGCTTGATGAAGCCGAGTTCTCCGATTGGCAACGTGGTTTCTACCGCGTATTGAACTCGCAAGTTACAAGTGTTTCTGATGACCAGCTTCGGGTTCATCTGGCAAAAGCGCGAGGTTCACCTAACTTTTGGGCGTCTGTGCATCACGATTATGAACAAAAAAGAAAAGCAAACACTTGCCAGCCAACGAAAAAGTCAGGCAGGCGCGAAGGCCAAGCCAAGTGTGAGTGAGGCCAAACCGATCAAGGTGCGAAAAGGCGAGAAGGTCGTTGTCCTCCTCTCGGGCGGCAACCCTCAGATCGCGAAGGCCGACGGCGACGCCCCCGTGCGGGCCTACATCGCGGCCATGCCGGGCTGGAAACACGACGTCGGGCACCGCCTCGATGCGCTCATCGTGCGCACCGTACCCAACGTGCGCAAGGCCGTGAGGTGGAACACGCCTTTCTATGGCATCGAAGGCCAGGGCTGGTTCCTCGGCGTCCATTGCCTCACGAAGTACGTCAAGGTGGCATTCTTCTGCGGCACGTCGCTGCGTCCGCTTCCCCCCGTCGAGTCCAAGCAAAAGGACGTGCGCTACTTCCACATCCACGAGCACGACCAGCTCGACGAGGAGCTCTTGGCGAGTTGGATTACGCAGGCATCGGAACTGCCCGGCGAGAATTGCTTCTGATCGCCGACATGGAGAAGCCGACGCGGGCCGACCTGGTCAAGGACGGGCCGGACTGCTTCATACAAGCCCGCGCGCAAGCGAGTGAAGGTCGCGGCATTCACTCTTGTATGTGACCATGAATAATCCTGGCTCGCTCGCGATTTCTTGTCGGGCTGCGCGCACTTTCAAACGGGATTCGACGATGTAACCCGAAGCGTCAGCGAGGGCGGACGCTTCAGACGACTGTGAATTCGGAGCGACTTGGAACGCTCGCCCTCGCTAACGCTTCGGGTTACTTTTGGTTGCGGCTTCGCCGCGATGTTTAACCGCACGGATGCAGGGTGAGTCAGGCCCATCCGAATCGACACCGAGTGAAGAAAAGTCGTCTTGGGTTCGATAAGCTGCTATATCATCAACCCAGCTTTCCCGGTTTGTTGCCTCAAGTGACACAAGGCCCGAACTCAAATGTCGCTGAAGAAACATTCGACAGATTTGTCGGCGTCTGGTTTTGATCGGACTCGTCGCAGACTCTTGACGGCAACGGCGGGAATCGGCGGACTCTCGCTGCCAGGATTTTTGCAGTTGCAGAGCCTCGCGGCACCAGCCGGCAGCGCGGGGCCGGGCCAGGCGAAGTCCTGTATCATCCTCTTTTGCTGGGGAGGAATGTCTCACTTGGACACACTGGATTTGAAGCCCGAAGCGCCGCGCGAGATTCGTGGCGAGTTCGCTCCGATCTCAACTGTGGTGCCGGGAATCGAGATTGGCGAACACCTGCCGAAGCTGGCGCGGCACACCGACAAGTTGGCGATCATTCGGTCGATCTCTCACGACGATGGGTTTCACGGTCGCGGCATGTATTGGAACCTGACGGGGCACAAGCCGCCGCGAGTTGCCAACATCGCCCCCATGCGTGACGACTGGCCGTCGATCACCGCCGTGATTTCCAAGTTCCGCACGTCGCCGCGCGACGTACCGAACGCCGTTCGGATGCCATACCCGCTGGTCGATAACGAAACGCTGCAAGCGGGCGAAGATGGTGGTTGGCTGGGAGTGAAATACGACCCGATCGTCTTGCGGCCTGCCAGCGGGACGCCTTACGAGGGGAGTTCCAAAACGCTCGGTGCTGAAGTCTTGAAGCTGCATGATGTCGATCAGGACCGGCTGGCGACGCGGCGCGAACTGCTGTCGTCGCTACAACGGGCCGAGCGGCCGTCGAGCGACTATGAAAGCTTCCAACACTTTCAGTCGCTCGCCAAAGACATCCTGTCTGGGACCGCGTTGCAGAAGGCTTACAACTTCGACAACGAAAG
>JANNDA010001362.1:0-2392 GCA_031387195.1 Planctomyces sp.
GCCGAGCGCGATCGAGTGGCGATGGAGCCAACGATCTGGCCCAATCTTTCAGGACGCGGATTATTGCGGTCACTCAGAACCGGAGCAATCGGTCGGGAACTGCATTCGGCGGTCAAAACATTTTCACGGACGAATTCACCAGTTACTTCCCGTTTTTCGTGTTTTCGTGCTGCTGAAGCCCGCGAGTTAGTATCAACTATCCTCAACTAATTCACTGAAGGCCACGACACCGCTATCCTCAAGGAAACGAGTGAACTGACCGCAGAGTGCTCCACACTCGCCCGACGCGCAAGCGAGGGATGCTGGCGTCCCTCACTTGAGCGTCGGCCGCATGAATAATGCGGGCTAGCTTCCACCACAAATCCACGCGAACACCCAGAAAGTTATTCCATGTCCCTCGATCCGCAGGCGAAAGAACTTTTGGATCTGGTCGCCGCCGCCAGTGCTCCAGCATTTAACGAAATGACCGTCCCGCAGGCGAGAGAAGCGATCCGAGCCTTGTTCATTCCGAACGAACCGTCTCTGCCCGTCAAGTCGGTCGAAACTCGCGTCCTAAACACGAAAAGCGTGGACTTGGCCGCGCGAATTTATTCGCCCGACGGCCAGTGCCCATTGCCGATCCTGGTCTACTTTCATGGCGGCGGGTGGGTGATTGGCGATCTCGAAACTCATGACGCAACCTGCCGAGCGTTGGCCATCGGTGCTGGCTGCATTGTGGTTGCGGTCGATTATCGCCGAGCTCCCGAACATAAGTTTCCGACTGCGGCGGAGGATTGCTTTGCCGCCACTCAGTGGGTCGCTCTGAACGCCGCGAGTCTTGGTGGTGATCCCTCGCGCATCGCCGTGGGAGGCGACAGCGCGGGTGGGAATCTTGCAACCGTGGTGGCCCAGATGGCGGCTGATCGGGGTGGTCCCGCGCTTCGGTATCAGCTCCTCATCTATCCGGTTACCGATCACTCATTCGAAACCGCGTCCTACAAGAACTACGCCGATGGCTACCTCCTCACGAAAGAGACCATGGAGTGGTTCTGGAATCACTATCTCAACATTCAGAACGATGGAACCAATCCTTATGCGTCCCCGTTACGCAGCCAACGTCTGAGCCAGCTCCCCCCCGCGTGGGTTCTGACCGCTGAGTACGATCCGCTGGCTGACGAAGGAGCGGCCTATGCTCGGAAAATGAACGAAGCGGGTGTCTCGGTGGAGCACACCGAATACAAGGGAATGATTCATGGATTCTTCAGTTTCGGCCACATCTTGGATCAGGGTCGGCAGGCCATCGCGGATGCCTGCACACGATTGAAGGCGGCGCTGAAGGACTGACTGACAAACACGTCACGGGAAGAACACCTCTTGAAATGGGGTTCATCCGACGTTTGGGAGCGTTCGCTCTCGCTGCGGCTTCGCCGAACTATGCTTTCAATGGCTCGATTTTTTCTGGATCAATTCCCAAATCTTTCAAAGCCTTCGGCAGCTTCTTCTTGTCGAACTGGCCTTGTTGAGCCAACGCGACCAACGTTGTGTAGGCGACACATTCCGCGTCGATCTCGAAGTGACGGCGTAAGGCTTGGCGGGTTTCGCTGCGGCCATAGCCATCGGTGCCGAGGACGTGGTAGTCGCCGGGAATCCAACTGCGGATTTGATCGGGGACCAAACGCACGTTGTCACTCGACGCGATGAACGGCCCGGTGATCCCTTCGAGTGTTGTTTCGAGGAAACTCTTCTTCGGCTTGTCTGTTGGATGCAGACGGTTCCATCGCTGATTCATTGAGGCATCGCGGCAGAGTTCGGAGTAACTCGTGACGCTCCAGACGTCAGTACCGATGCCGTATGTCTCAGACAGGATCTGCTGGGCACGCAAGGCTTCGTTGAGAATCGGCCCGCTGCCGAAGAGTTGCGGACGTTCTTTCTGGCCCTTTGAACTTTCAACGCTCTTGAAGCGGTACATGCCACGAACGATGCCGTCTGTGACATCACCCGACATCGTTGGCATCGCGTAGTCTTCGTTGTAGACACTGAGGTAATAGAAGATCTCTTCGTGCTCGACATACATCCGACGCATGCCGTCTTGGATGATGACTGCTAACTCGTAGCCATAAGCCGGATCATACGACTTCAGATTCGGAACACTGGTCGCGAAGAGTTGGCTATGCCCGTCTTCGTGTTGCAGGCCCTCGCCGTTGAGAGTTGTGCGGCCCGATGTGCCGCCAACGAGAAAACCTTTCGTGCGCGAATCGCCCGCGAGCCAAATCTGATCGCCCACGCGCTGGAAGCCGAACATGGAGTAGTAAATGTAGAACGGCACCATGTGGATGCCGAGATTCGAGTACGCGGTCCCGGCGGCCACGAATGACGAGATCGCTCCCGCCTCGTTGATCCCCTCTTCGAGGAT
>JANNDA010000981.1:0-6645 GCA_031387195.1 Planctomyces sp.
GGAGGCGTCAGCCTCCTGGTGAATTGGATTGCTTGCGAATCACCGGAGGGCTGACGCCCCTCCGCTCGCCGGCACCAGTTGATGGCGACTCAGATCGCATCGATCCACGGCGCACTGAAGGCGAAGAGTTCGTCTACCAGATCGCCGCTCACAGCCACGACAACATCGAGCCGACTCTTTCCGGAGCCATTTCCGCCGGACAGGGTATCGTCCCCCGTTTCGCCGTTGAGGTTGTCATCCCCGGAACTGCCGCGGAGCAGATCATTTCCCAGCCCACCTCGCAGGCGATCATTGCCATCGCCACCGATCAGCGTGTCATCGCCATCCTCTCCCAGGAGGCTGTCGTTGCCCATGTAGCCGGACAACGCGTCGTGACCGATGCCACCTTTCAACGTGTCGTTGCCGATTCCGCCATTGAGCGTGTCATTGTCTTCATTGCCATTGAGGAGATCGTTGCCATGACCTCCGAGCAGTGAATCGTTACCGGTGTTGCCCGACAGATTGTCGTTTTCGCTCCCGCCATCGAGCGTATCGTCGCCGTGGCCACCGACGATTGTGTCTCGACCCGCACCGCCGCTGATCTGATCGTTGCCGCCGTTGCCGACGAGGCTGTCGAGGTCATTTCCTCCTTGAATCGTGTCGGCTCCCGAACCGCCAATGAGCGTGTCGTTTCCTGCATCGCCGGAGAGTTGCACGGACTCGGCGATCGCTGAGGCATCCATCCGATCGTTGCCCGCGTTGCCATTGATGATGATCTTCGCGGCGAAGGCCGGATCGAGTGACTGAATCGAGATCGTGTCGTTTCTCGATCCGCCGTTGATGATCAGGTGAGTCAGCGGATTCATGAATGACGATGTGACGCCATCAATCGTGACTTGCGAGCGGTTGTTGTTCGGATCGCTGTCATCGCGAATGACAATCGTGTGCGCGACGTTCGGCATGACGTTGATGGTGTGCGATTCTGGAGAGTTCGGGACGCTCCCCCCTGCCCCGCTGTTCGTCACGCTGACTTCCCAGCCGATGTCTTTCAGCGCGGCGAAGTCGAGCGGCGAAAATAATTTTCTTGTTCCGACGGTCAACGTCGGGTCCATGGCCGCTTCTTGGCTCCCTTCTTTGAGTCCCTCCGCAAAGTGAGACGTGTCGCCATACAGCGGCACAGGGCCTGGTCCCGCATCGTATTCCGCTGACGTATTCGGTCCGAAAAATGACGAGCCCGAAACATAGCGATCCCAAGAGTCTGCGGTGCCAAGCCCCAGGACATGTCCCAATTCGTGCATCGCGACGGAGAGAAAATCATTTTTCCCACTGACGAGCCCGTCGGTCGTCGCACCGAAATACCAGTTGGTGCCACTATCAAAAGTAATCGCGCCGCCCCACGGCCCGAAATCGGTCTCCGTTGTGGTGAGCGCGCCCGCTTGCCCGCGTCCGGCCACCAAGTCCAACCAGGCATACGAGCCCGATGACGAGTATCCGCCCGGTCCACCGAAGGCCAACGAGTCGATGTTCCGAGCACCCACAAAGACGACCACCGTATCGGCTGAGATCGTCCGGTTACTGATCCGAGCCAAACTCGTCGAGGTGGGATCGGTAAACGTCAACGACCAAGTATTTCCAGCGGCCGGAGCGATCGCCAACAAGCTGTCGTGGAGTTGGCTGCCGATCGTCTGTCCGGCCAACTCCAGCAGGTCACGGCGGGCGGGATCGTCAAAGAAGTGGTTCGCATCGTGGCTGTAATCGAATTGAATCGCGATCGTCAGCAACTGCCGCTCTTCGAGTCGCTCGGTCACTTGCGGCACCGCCGATTGACGATGACGACGCATCGCTGACCACAACGACTTCAAACGCCACTCGATCGAATACATGATGACCTTCAAGCAGAGCGAGGACGAGAAATCCCTCTCCGCTAGTCCATCAGTCATCCATGAACTCAGACGTGAACCTTCCAAACTCAGCCGCTATCGGTGCTACAACTGGGCCGGCATGATCGGCACCATCGGAACATCGGCGGGCTTCGGAATCTCGACCGAAGCGTGAAGATTTCAGTGCCGCACCAACACCGGACGCAAGATGCGCTTTCTCCTGTTGGCCGATTTCTTTCCAACTCGTGTCCCAAAGGCTGACCGTGCGACTCACGCGGGGGCAGCAAAGATGCCTCTTTGTGAGAACGTCGTTATTGTTCCATCGAGTCTTGGCCCGGGTTGCGCCCGCAATCCAACCGAGTCACCGATCACCATGCGGATTCGCTGGTCCTGTTTCTCGATTTTTTGTCCCACATTTTTTTGTCAGCACTGCATTTCAAACGGCTGACAAAAAGATGTGGGACAAAAAATTCTGGCAATCCACCGGCGGCGGACTCGCAGTCTTCCATCCGCAGGAAGACTGCCTGCGGATGGCAGGGCCGAACTGCGGATGAAGAACAGCAATGACAGACATTTTCTACCAACAATTCTTTCCAGTGCGCAACCCAAGACAGATCTTGGTGAGGGCGCTTTCGATGGCCACAAATCTTCTCACGAAAACAAGACTTTCAATGTTTGCAGAACGGGGGCTGGTTGTTGCCTCATTTCATGTTCACGAGGAATTAGCAATGTCTCCTCAGAAACCTGCCTCGCGTCCGCTGCGGGGATTGATCGTCGGTATTTCCGTCGTGCTGCTATCGAAATTCTTCGCCGTCAGTGAAGACGCGCCGCCCAAAAAGCCTGATCCATTTGTCGATCGAGTCGTTCTCTTCGAGCCCGGCCTCGGTGCCGGTTACGGTGAAAAAAAGTTGCCCGACATTGTGCTGGGCGCACCGCGAGGCGGCGGCAAACTGGCACCGTCGAATCACGTTCTGTCGTTGGGAAACGGCGGCCGCATCACGCTCGAATTCGTGGACAACGAGGTCGTTGATGGCGAGGGGCCCGACTTATTGATTTTTGAAAACCCGTTTCTGGAGAAGCCGGGAGAAGATCCGAGTCGCGGCTACTTTGAACTCGCCAAAGTCGAACTCAGCCAAGACGGCATTGAGTGGCATGAGATCGCGTATGACCGTGGAACTCGAAAGGGTTGCGCCGGACATCATCCGGTGCTGGCCAACGTCGATGACAACGAGATTGACCCGACTGATCCCGCGAAAGCCGGCGGCGATCCGTTCGATCTGAAGGAGGTCGGGTTGAAGGTCGTCTGTTTCGTGCGGATCACTGATCTGGGTAACGGAGCGGGCGAAAACGGAACTTCTGGTTTTGATCTCGATGCCGTCGCCGCAGTGCATTCACGTCCTAGAAAATAGGGCGAGCGGGAAATCACCGTCAGAGCTCAAGATGCTGGCTCTAGTCCCGCAGTCGTCCCGGCTCGGAAACGCTTCACGATTCCTTCGACCGCATCGATCACTCGTTGCACGTCGGCGTCTGACATGCGGCTGTAGATCGGCAGAGCAATCTCACGCGAGTATTCCTGCGTGGCGATTGGAAAACTCTCCGGCTGATAGCCAAACAATTCGGCATACCGCGGCTGCATATGGAGCGGAGGGGGATTGATCATCGCTCCGATATTGCGAGCCTGCATCTCCGCCAAAAATTGATGACGAGAGATTCGCAGCCGTTGGAGATTGAGCCGCAGCAAATACATGTGCCACGAGTGCTGTGAATCCTGTCGATCCGTGGGACATTGCAGTTCGACAAAGCGACTGAATGCCGCGTTATACGTGACCGCGATCTCGCGCCGACGTTGCCACATCCCCTTCGTGCGACGGAGTTGAGCCAGTCCGAGCGAGGCCGTCAGCTCGTTCATCGACGCTTGATAGCCGTCAGTTGCCTGGATCACAAACTGAGCTGCGTTGGCGATAGGAGCCTTTGTGATAATCGCCGACCGCGTCTTCGTTCCGTGGGGTGAGGGGACGGGCAACTCAGTCGCCAAGTCGGTGTTTGCCGTTTGATCGTTGGCTGCTGACGACACGATCGCGGTCTCAGAGTTCGCCGAGACCAAGCTCCACGGATTGGACATTGCCAAACGCCATTGGCTCGCCAGTTCCGCATCGTTCGTGCAAATCATGCCCCCTTCGCCAAGCGACATGGCCTTCTGTGCGAAGAATGTGAAACAGGTAATGTCACCCAGGCTGCCAACCATGCCATGACGGTACGTCGCCGTCAGTGCGTGTCCGGCGTCTTCGATGATGGTCAGGTGATGTTGTCGAGCGATCGCCAGCAGTTCGTCCATTTCCGCCGGGAGTCCGGCGACGTGTGAGATCACAATGGCTCGCGTTCGTTCTGTGATCGCCGTTGCCAACAGTTCTGGGCTGAGGTGCAGACCGCGTTCGGTCACATCCACGAATCGCGGAGTCGCTCCTGTCATTCGCACTAATTCGGCAACAACCACGGGGGCGAACGGGCTCATGATGACATCGTCGCCAGGCATCAGGCTGAGCGATTGAATCGACAACCGAAATGCCGTCGTGCCGTTATTCACCGCCAGAGCGTGCTTCGCGCCGACAAACTTGGCGAACTCCCGCTCAAACTGGCGGACCTTTTCACCGCTCAAGAGCCAGCCGGCACGGAGCGTTTCTGTGAGTTCGGCCAATTCATCGTCGTCGATGTCTGGAACACTGAATGGCAAGAAGCGATGGTCGGGCTTCGTGGCTGTCCGAGTCTTCGATCGCGTCGTTCGTGCTGAAAAGTGAGGACCGGCCAACCCGGATGAGTTCGACGATCGTGGAAGAGGAGACATCGCGCAGCCTTTAAGTTTCTCCGACGATCCGCCGGAGCCGTTTGCCATTGGGGAGATTGGTACGACCAACAGCCGTCAGTGACACGCTCCGCGCGCACCTGACGACCTTGGGACCAAATAGGCAAACCCCATTCCACAATGCCTCAACCAGGTATTGTCATGGTGGGCAAAAAACGGCTGTGCCGGTCGCACCAATTACAGCGGTCGTCCGTGGCTTAGTCGAATCAACCTGCGAGCCATTATTCGGGCAAATCAAAATTTCAGAAAAAACCAACGGAGGGCACGTCAAGGACTGAATGCGAAATGTTGCCGTTCGACGTTAAGACTCTGAGACACGCATTTCGTGAGCTTCCGCAAAATCTCACGGGCGGAATCGAGTGAGATCGATTACCGGACTGTCTGGGTACGTGGGCATCGCCCAAGTTTCCTCAGACACAATGCCCGGATTCATCTCGATGGCACCGATCCGCAGCGTCAGCTCCACACCGGAATCCGGCCACGACAAATCGATCCGATGTGGCAGACGTACGCCGTTCGATTCGCGCTGATAGTGGCTGAGTCCCGCTCGTGCGATCAATCGGCCAGAAGGTTCTCGCAGCGAATGTTCGACGATCACACCATGACACGCATCGACCACCATCGTGCGTTTGATGGTACATCCTTGGGGAGTGATTTGATCTCCCACAAACGCGACACGCCGAGCGGTCTGACCGGACCTCGGATCAAACGGTTGCTCGTGCATGACGAGGCCCGCAGCCGTGATCGGAATCACTCCTAATGCCTCGATCAGCCATTCCGGTTGAAACGGAAGTGGCCCCATCGGCTTGCCATCAGCGACGTCATCATAGGACGCGGTCATGATTCCGTGAGGATCACTGCGCTTCATCCAAAACCAAAATCGCTCCGGATTCGATCCCAAGTCCACCTCATTGCCCGCGAATGAACTGACTCGTAGCCGTAGCTTGCGTGAGCTTTCGACAGCAATCACCGCCGAAAAATTCAATGGCACTTTCCCTTGCCAGGCCGTGATATCCACATTGGTCGAACGCCACGCATACAGCTTGGAGATGTTGTCGTTGAGGACGTTGACGATCTCTGTCGCCGACGCATCCGGTGCGAGCACGCACGGCTCTGCCATGCGCGGGCTATAAGTCGTCCAATGTCGCATCCACGCGCAGCCCGGCAAAAGGGTCAGGCAAAGCAGACTGAGTCCCAGCAACGTTGTGGCGGACACAACCGGACGGTAGTCGGTTAGCTCGGAGAGGCTTGTCGTTCGTTGATGTCTCTGCGTCACTTCGCTTTTCGCTTCCTTGCGTGGACGTTTTGAACTTGGCCGTTAGGCCGCTTGCGACCCAAAGATGGCCTCTTGCATTTGTTGAACTTCAACGTCGTCCAATTGTTGGTCGGGAATCAAAAATATCCCTTCGCCGCGAGCCCCGTTGAGTTCCAGAAATTCTTCGTCATCGACGATCTTTGTGCCTTCCAGCTTCAAGCGTCGGCGTTGCAGCAGCAATAGCGCCAGCACGTAGCGAAACTTGTCTTGGGCAGGACTGGCTTCCTCGCAAAGTTGCTCGAATTGCCGCATGAGATCGTCGGGGTCGAAGGTCTTCTTGGTCACGGCGGCAGCCTCCGGAACGTCACAGCGCCAATGCGCGAGGTAGCCTTCCATCGGTGTAGTCCAGCCTTCTTCGGAGTAGTCGAACCGCAGCAACTCGCCGTTCTTCTCCACGAGCACGGAGTGGCACAAGCTACCGGGCACAAGCTCCTTGCCTGTCCCAGCGCACGTTCGACCGATGGGCTTAACATTGTAGTCCTGCACTGATCCTTTCCTCCCTGAAAGGCAGCGGACTGTAGCCCTCATTCGCGAGATGCCACAAGACGACTTAAAGGCTCAACGAAGTTAAGGTTGGCGCATCAATGAGTGTCGTCTTTCGCTCCGCGAAA
>JANNDA010000991.1:0-5170 GCA_031387195.1 Planctomyces sp.
TCACCGAGCCGGGGCTCTCACCCGCAGTCGCTGAATTGATCGAACGCGAGCATCATTCGGAATGGCATCCGCATCATCGGTTCGGCGATTTGCAGTGGTCGATGGGACGTTGTCCGTCGATCGCGATTCGGACGAGTTACATCACCGGGCTCAGCGGCATCGAAGCGGCCGCCGTGTTCTGGCGCAGTTCTCAGGTCGCTGATTTCTGGAAGGTCGCACTGTGGGCCGAACCCACGCGGCGGCAGTTGCTCGGCGATCTCCTGCAAGAGGTCCGTTGGCAAGTTTACGAAGCGGGCGGCTTGGCGATCTCAACGCTCGTCTCGCATCTCGAAACGGACTTGATCGACCACTTGCAAAGTGAGGGTTATTGGCGACAACCTCGCCCGCTGCCGCTGTACTTGCTCAGCCAACGCAAGCAACCGCTGCCGTTCGGCGACATGGCTGGCCTCAGTTATGTCTGCACCGATTTGGCGTATCGGTTTTAACTGCGCTCAAACTCAGTCGGAAGAATTTGCCATCCGTGCCCCTTGGGCTACGACTCCTGCGGAGATATCTTCACGCAGCGTTTCGTCGGTACGGATCGCGTCGGACGGTTGTTCGATCTGCCTGGCAAACACCTTTGAGTGGGAGATTGTGATGCGTCGGATGCTCGCGTTGGTGGGATTGAGTTCGCTTCTGTCGTTGGTGGTGCTCGCGTCCGCTCGCTGCGTGACGGCAGCCGAGTTGACGACCGAAGAAAAGAAGGACGGGTATGTCAGCCTCTTCAATGGAAAAGATCTGACTGGCTGGGTCGGTGCGACGACTGGTTATGTCGCCGAGGAAGGGAACCTCGTCTGCCTCAAGGAAAAAGGGGGCAACCTTTACGCCAAGGACGAGTACTCCGACTTCGTCTTCCGCTTTGAATTCAAGCTGGAACCGGGCGCGAACAACGGTCTGGGAATTCGTGCTCCGCAGGGTTGCGACGCCGCGTACTGCGGCATGGAATTGCAAATCCTGGATGACTCGGCTGACGTCTACAAGAACTTGAAGCCGTACCAATACCACGGCTCGATCTATGGCGTGGTGGCGTGCAAGCGCGGTCACCAGAAAAAAGTTGGCGAATGGAATTCACAGGAAGTGATCGTGAAGGGTCGCCAAGTCAAAGTGATCCTCAACGGCGAGACGATCATTGATGCCGACATCGACAAGGAAAGCACACCGAAAACTGTGGACGGCGCGAATCATCCCGGTCTCAAGCGAGATAAGGGTTTCATTGGCTTCCTTGGTCACGGAGCACGCATCGAGTTTCGCAACATCCGCATCAAAGATCTGGCGGAGAAAAAGTAAATCCAAGACGGACATCGCTGACCGACTTGGTCCGGCAATGATCTCCTCACAAAAACTGTTCGACGGCCCAACACACCGACAAGGCGAGTTGGACGCGAACAGTTTTTTTTTGCCCTGCGATCCCTCAAAAATCCCTGACTCTCACGAAATTTACCGGTTCGCTGGGCGGGATATTGTGAGGTGATTGCAGACCAGGGAGAAAGCTTCAATCGGTCAAACAGGATGGTTGGCGAAGTTGTTCGCTTTGCGTCATCTCGACTCGCTCTTCCAATCGCACTTTCTGCCGCTGGTCACGCACAAAACGTAGATCACGTTGACCTTAATGATCAGGTGAAGAGCGCTGGTTGCGGCATGGCTGAGAATTCCGAAGGTTCTGACAAGAGCAACCGATTGGGTGGAAAACGGGCTTTGACGATTCCGATAAGTTGCGTTGGATGACTTTGCCCAAAGGCGCTCACCGATTGGGCCATCCTAGTTCGTGGGGTCAAGTTGCATTCGGCGTTCTTACGAAACAGTGCGACGACACAACTCACAACGTGACGGCGACTCTTGTCGGAAGTTCGGCTGGCTCGTCGATATCAAAGCCCATAGTTCCCAGTGTTCTTAGGAGAGAACCATGCAACGAAGCAGAATTTTGGAATTGATTCGGCGATCCGCCGGTGCCCTGCTGCTACTTGGAAGTGTCGGTGCAACTTCAGATTCGCTGATCTTCGCTGAAGACGCGAATTGTGCGACTCCCACGCCAGCGTGTCAGCCGCAGTGCAGTGATGAAGTCTATAAGCGTGCTGGCGATCGACTCGCTCAGCAGCTCCAACAAATGGGCAGCCAGCCCTGCGGCCAAGCTTCTGGCTGTGCCGATGGCAGCAATGCCGGTTGCAGCAGTGATTGCCAAAGCGGTGGAAGCTGCTTGTTTGGCAAGGGACTGTTCGCGGGCAACGATGGCTGCGAAGAAGAAAAGAAGGAGCCTTGGGCTCTCGTCGATGTCTTCACCAACGAGTGCGGACAGAACTGGCTCAAGGACAACGGAACGACCATCGGTGGTTGGGTCCAGATGGGTTACCAGAGCAAGCCGGATGGCTCGTTTACTGGCAACGGACCATTTCTCAGCCAGCGCGAGCATAGTGCGTTTAATCTCAATCAAATGTATTTGTACATTGCCAAAGTGGCCGATGGCAGCAAAGGCTTTGATTGGGGCTATCGAGCCGACCTCATGTTCGGTGTGGACGGCAACGAGGCACAGTCATTCGGAAATATCAACGGCGGACACTGGGACTATCTCAACGGATGGGGTGGTGTGCCCCCAGCAGAGCCGAATACTCACGGTCCTTACGAATGGGCCATGCCGCAATTGTACGGCGAAGTGGCGATGGGCAACCTGTCGGTGAAGGCCGGTCACTTCTACACCCCGATCGGGTACGAAGTGGTGACCTCACCGGACAACTTCTTCTTGAGCCGTCAGATCACGTTCTATAACAGTGAGCCGTTCACTCATACCGGTGCGTTGGCAACCTACAAAGTCGATGACAAGCTCACCGTGATCGGTGGTTATGAACTTGGATGGGACACTGGTTTCTATCAGTTCAACAAGGGAAGCATGGGCATTGCTGGCTTCACTTATGCCGCAACTGACAAGACGACTCTGACCTACGCTGGCGGGTTTGGTAATTTTGGATGGCGTGGTGAGGGTGCGATCAACAGCTTCATCGTGTCGCAAAAATGGTCTGACAAATTGATGTCGGTGCATCAGTTCGACGTGCTCAACACGTCTGGTGTGCCAAGTGTTGTTGCACCTGGCGGTCCGAATTTCGCCGTCAATGGTATTGCCGGTGATTCGACTGGGCTCATCAACTATCTCTTCTATGAGATCGACTCGAAGTGGAAGGCCGGAACCCGGCTGGAGTGGTACAAGGCCGACGGCGTCTCGTACAACACCTTCACCTACGGCGTGAACTACAAGCCGACAGCCAACCTCACGATCCGCCCGGAAATGCGGCACTTGTGGTCGCCAGGTGCCAAGAACGTCGCCGGTGCGTTGCCCGGAATCAACTCGGTCTATGGCAGCTCGAATATCTTCGGTGTCGATGCGATCTTTAAGTTCTAAGCATTGCCGAAGAGAACAACTTGATGGAACAGGCCGAGGTCGGATATCCGACCTCGGCCTGTTTCTTTGGTTCTTCTGGGTCTGGAGTGGCAGGTTGCTTCCCAGATCAAACCAAATCAAGTTCGTCAAAGGAAAACCCAAGTCCATCCGATCGAAGACGTGAACCATGAAGACCGAACTTGCTGAGTCCTACTGTGTAGGATAGAAGTGTGCGAGCATGAAAGCCGTCTTCATCGAGTCCAGTGAGTTTACGGAGTGGGTTGCCGAGTTTCTGCCGGACGAGGCTTATTCCACTCTGCAACAGGAACTGATGGATCAGCCCGACAAAGGGGACGTGATGCCGGGCTGCGGCGGATTGCGGAAGGTCCGCACCGCTGATCCCAAACGAGGCCAAGGAAAGCGGGGCGGCGCGCGAGTCGTTTATCTTTACGTCCCTCAAGCAAAGTGGTTCTACATGCTCGACATTTACGGGAAGAACGAAAAGGATGATTTGAGTTCTGCCGAGAAGAAGGTGCTCGCGCAGCTTGTTGGTGAGTTGAAGCGACAAGCTCATGAGGCAGTTCATCGCAGTACACGGAGAAAACCATGACCGCCAAACGCCGAAAACCATTGTTTGAACGATTGAAGAAAGGCTTGGAAGAAGGGGTCGCTCACGCCCAAGGCTCACTCACACTGCGGACGGTCGAGATTCCCGACGAACCGCCGGAGATCGACGCGAAAACGCTGACCGCCTTGCGAACTCAAGCGGCCATGTCTCAGGCAATCTTCGCCAAACTGTTGAATGTCTCGACAAAAACTCTGCAAAGTTGGGAGCAAGGGCTGAGGCAACCCTCCGATGCCTCGCGACGGTTGATTCAAATTTTTCGCGAAGAGCCAGGAATGATTTGCCGAATCGTCGGGTTGCAGGAGATCGCGCTGAAGCAAGATCGCGCTAAGCCAATCACGAACGGACACCGAAGAATGGCGGCCCAATCGGCGATCAGCAAAAAATGACGCAACATGCCGTCCCGGTGCTTGAAGGGGACACCCCCGACACCCTCGCCGCTCGCGTCTTCGAGGCCGAGTGCGAAGCCTATCCCGAAGCGATTCGGCTGTTCGCGGATGCAGGGGGTGGAGATCGATAACGGTCAGTTCGTGGTTAATTGAAGCGTCAAGAGGATCAATCCGTAATCTTCTGTAACCAACGCGTGGCCAAATCGAATCGGAAATGAAGAGCATGATGAGATCCCTGCCATTGATAGTCCTGCTGTTCGCCGTTTTGGCATCTTGCACCTCCCCGACCCCTTTGCCATTCGACGCCGAAAAAGCAGAAGTCACGTTGTCGAGCGGCACCCAGGTGGATGCTCATGCGGCACTGCAAGTCATCGCGAAATTTCTCGAGCATTGGCGTGATGATGAGATTGAAAAGGCACTCGCATTCGTGATTCCAAAACTGCGCGACCAATTTCAGAAAGAACTGACTCGAAAGCACGAGAGCGTCAAAGGGATAAAGCACATCAAGAGCATTCGTATTTACACACATTCGCGACGAAATGTCTTGGTTGCACGAGTCTGGTTCGTGGTTGCCCCACACCAAGGAATCGGCATGGACATGGAATTCGGCGAGGGTCGATGGATGGTCACAGCGCTCTAGCCACAACGTAGCTCCGTCGCTCTCTAGCCGGATTTCAACCAACCGCCGCGATTCATTGCTTTGCCACCGGAATGATGACGTGACTTCGCTCCGTGCTGAAATAAAATGAC